>CALFBW010000208.1 GCA_937951415.1 uncultured Chitinophagales bacterium
TACGGGGCTCCGATGGCTTGAAACCCATCGCTAATATTTGCCGTCACGTTGTGACTCTGGGCTAGTGATTCGATCTGGTTCTACTATTTATTAAGAACCGACATCAATCCAACAACACTTTCTTTGCCATCATTTGCTGATTCGACTGAATGCTTAATAAATACATACCGCTCGGAAGATCATTGCGATTCCAGTTAAAACTTTGGAGACCCGTTTGAATTGGCCCTTCAAATAAACGAGCAACTTCTCTTCCTTCCAAATCCGTCAGAGCAATTTTTATATTACGAACTTCTAAGAAATCGGCCGTAACAATTGCAGATTCTTGTACAGGATTGGGAGACATTGAAAATGAGTTTTCTGTGAAAAATAAATCCTGTACACCAGAAGCTAAATCTGTGCTGTCGATGAATTCATTATTTATTTCAAAAGAATAAAAACCCTCAGGGGCAGTCATTGGGCGTACTTGCTGCTTTCCCGAAACGGCTTCTGCTTCAATGTAATAATCCAATTGTGTTCCATTAAAATGCAGCGGAATATCGGCAGCCCACATATTATTACTAGCATCTATTAATGTCATGTCAACGGAAGAAAAACTACTAGCAGTATCGACTTTATAGTAAGTGGTTGCTGCATCAATTCCAGAAGCGTGTTGAATTCTTGCTTCCACTTGGTAGCCCGGCTCATCAAAACTCTCCTTTAATTTTTGATGCACAATCAACAAAGGATCATCGCTGTGCACCAATTTTGTGATGCAATGCAAAGCGCCAAGTGCAGGAATGATTTGATTGCAATCAATCCCAACAACATTGTAAGCGGGTAATAAGTCTCGATAAATATTGAGGGCTTCTTCGTCCGTTTCTGTGTCGTAAATGGGTACCAATAAAGTGGTGTTCACAAAAATGGCATTGGTGTAAGTTCGGTAATCACCTCCTTGATTGGGGTAATCGCCATTAGCATCAGCAGGAGCAGGAAGCCAAACAATTTCGTATTCTCCGCCGAAATACGAATTGTAGTTCGCCACTACCATTTCTATGTTTGCTTCAATCTGTGGACCATCTGCAATTGCTGGCGGATATTGACTCACCACCATCGTTTCTTCATCGATCAATTTCATGTGCATATCGATGTGATGAATTTCATCGTAGGGCAAAGTTTGCATTTTTATGTAACGCTCAATTCCCATGAATTCATTCATGATCCCATCAATTTCAGCTTCCGTCTTTCCTGGATTTTCTTCCGTAATCAAAGTCGATGAAAAACCAGTACCTAAACCATCAGTCATGAAATTTCCTCCCGTGTGAATCAAATCGTAGGGCGCTTCCGTGGTTTCATACATTTCTAAATCAAAGAAGTCGGCAATGGCTTGCGGCACTGCATCATCGGCGGGACGAGGACGGTTGTAAATAAAATCCACCAAGTTTAATTCACCTACATCCTCCCGATAGATCGACCATTGTCCGTAATCTCGGCACCAAATGCTGTTAAAATTCTCCGTGAGGACGGTGACGTTGTTCATGGTGACACCGCCTTGGCTTAAGTAACTGGCTACTTGCGTCGGACTGTCGGCAATAATAATTACCTCTGCTGCATCTTGTGCATGTCTTACAATCTCGCGCAGCACGCTGGTAAATTGCGTCCAGGTTATCATTATTGCATCCGCTTCCTCCCATTCAGCTGGTGTGCGCACTTCAAAGTCGGGAGGAACTGGAATACCTTGCAAGCTACCCTCTGCTTGATAAATCGACATCAATGGAATCTCTTCTTCGGTCATTTGGTGTGGAAGCTGCGCCGACAAACTGCTAAAAGCCAATAATATCGTACACAGGCTAGCAAGAAAACTGCTAAAATCTTTCATAATCGTCTTTAAGATGGGGAAGCCTTTGGTTTCGGAACTTGAAAATATTCAATCTTCGGGATAAAAAGCGTCTTCGATGTGATTTAGCAGCTGTTCCCGACCATTTATTAGCACTGATACATAATCGAAGCGCAGCTCTCCTTCCCATTTGTGCTCTTGTATATACTTTTGGGCCGCTTGCACCAAATGCTTTTCTTTGGCAGCACCGATACCATCTTCCGGCAAACCAAAGCTTGTTCGAGTGCGGGTTTTTACTTCAATAAAAACCAAAGTATCTCCATCTAGAGCGATGAGATCCACTTCAAGTCTACCTGTACGCCAGTTCTCTTCAAGAATCGTCCAGCCCTTTTTTTTCAAGGCTAGTTTTGCCAGTTGCTCTCCAAGAATTCCTGTTTCGTTATGCTCTGCCATGCTGCGCTGCTAAAATTACATTGCTTCTAAGAAAAACGGTAGACCGAAGGGCTTTGACATTCTAAACTGTATGGCGACTTGCAGTTGTTCTCTAATTATCCAAAAATAGCAGAAACGGAATGTCCTTTGCTTATCTTTTCAACAAACGAGATCGTCATGACAAAACGCAAAATCTATTCTCTCCTCTTCAGTTTTCTTTTATTAAATGCTTCTGTGACACTTGCACAATCTTGCGAAGACGGCTCTTACAATTGGCAAGATATGCAAACGATTTTTGAAAGTGCCAACTGCACCTCTTGTCATACTGGTGCGGAGTTCAATGGAGGTTTTTCAGAATTATCCTGTGATAACTATGCCGCCTTTATTGATGGCGGCTCTATTTGCGGAACAGAGATATTGACCGGTACTACGCTGGTAGATATTATCAAATTCAACGATGTTCCTTGTGATACCAATATTACGATTGGAAACATGAACGGCCTTGCTCAATTTCCCATCTCGGAAGAAGAACTCGTAGCCATACAAATGTGGATTGATGCGGGAGCCAAGGAGTTTTGTGATACGATTACTGCCATCTCGTCTTACGAACTGGAAGAAATAAAAGTTTTTCCGAATCCAGTAATACATTCCCTCCGATTTATTACCAATCAAAACCAACCAACCGATCTAAAAATTTATCGCAGTTCGGGTAAACTCATTCGAATCGAATCAGACTATTCTTATGATCAACCTTTGGACGTTTCGCACTTACCCAAAGGCATTTATTTTATACAAATTGACGGCGTTCAAAAGGTTGCCAAATTCATTAAACTATAGACCCATTTTGTGGAGAACTTTTCCCTATTCCGACAAGGCTTGAAAGAAACAATGACCTGATTTTCTAAAAAAGATGACTGACAATTTGAAAGAAAAGCTCTAGTACGTTTGAGTACTAGTGAATGGCCGCTATACTTTCATTCCGATGGACCTAAGAGAAAAATCTGGATGTAAGATTAATAACACTTAAAGCAGACTTGATAAGATTATCTTTGCGACCAATTATGACAATTGAAGACATGATCGATGAAGCCATTGTGGCTGATAAGGAAATGCACTAAGATTGTGAGGTTGAAAAACGAACTAAAGGATGCAAAATATATAACTGCCCGATTTGAACTGGTTCCCGACGACATTGATATTTTCAAAACTACTTCGTTAGAAAGTCTGGTATTTCTGAAAATACTTCGTTCAAATTCAAACACTTATATACAAGTCCTAAGCAGCAAGGAGAAGCAATGGAAACACTTAGTAAGATAGCCCTTACAGAAAGGAATGATTCCAACTGTAAGTCCTTCAAAATTGAATTATGCAAATCGACAAGATAAAGAGCTACCTAAAGGGTGTGATTGAAAACACCCCTAGTGATTGGTTAAGATTGACCACTCATCGTCTAGATTGCTATAATGAAGCCTTGGCCAAGGTAGAATTTCTCGAAGAATTCGAAAAATTGTTTCGCAAGAATGTTCACGATACAAAATCTTTGAACGAGCTCCCCACGGCCTATGACTATATTCGTTTAGGCCATCCCTTGTCTTCTGTTATGGAATGGAGTATCGCTAAACTCCACGGAGTTCCTGCCGAAAATGTGATTTGTTTTGCCTCAAAGGTCTTTCCCATTCTGGCTGTTTTGAGAGAAAATTTATTAAAAAATAAAAAAACGAGAATTCTGCATACAGATAAGCTTCCTGTATCAATGAACAGTTCGTTATTGTCTAAAATCTATGGTTACGAATTTGAATTGCAGCAATGGGAACCGAGCTCAGAAATAAGCTTTTTCGAAGGAAGCACCATTTTCGTTTCGAATCAAGCTAATTTATTCGAGTTTGAGGTACTGCAAAATGTAGATTTCTTTGTTGCTGTTCATGACAGTTACGGAAGTGTTATTCTCACTAATGGAGCGCATAATGAAGCCTACATTCCCAGAATTCAGCACGTTCGAAGAAGGGAGACCATTGCCATGACACCTGCTGACTGCCTATCTGCCTTAAAGTCCTTCACAGGCATGCGCATTGATAAGACTGAGATGCTTGAGCCTGAATCAAAAAAGGCCAGGGTAGAAAATCTCATTCAGAAAATAAACAATATAGATTCAAAACCTCTACTTAGTTCTAGTGGTTTATCCATACAATATGCGATCACGATGGCACTTATCCATGATGCCATCGAAAAACATCAAGGAAAAGATATCAAGATCATTATTTCCCCGAATTGTTATGGTGGAACCATCAATCAGGTCAATCGTATAGCAGATTGCTTTAAAAGTAGTGATCAATATTTGAGTCCAAGGCCAGCTAGCGTTGAAGTTCTAGATCTTTATGTAGATCAAGGAGAGGACATGGTTAAGAATCTGGATCTCCTCTTAGAAAAGGTTGCAAAGGAAGATGCGATCCCATTAATAATTGCGGAAATCCCTACCAATCCCAGAGTAGAAGTTCCTGAGCTTGAATTCTTGAATACTGTTCTCTGTACAGAGCGAAAAACAGGAAGTGGCGAAATCGCAGTTGCCCCCGTTTTTATTATAGACCAAACCTTTTGTCCGAACGTACAATTCCTTGGGGAAGGTGACGTATTCTCGAATGTTAAAGCCGTAGCTTACATCAGTGGTTCGAAATTTCCTAGCGGTGGTCTTTGCAATGCTGCTTATTGCATAGCGAATAAAAAGGCGGCTAGTTTGATGAAAAAAGTAGAAGAACATTTAGCACTCTGTAATAATGAGCCAAGTCCGCAGCAAATAGAAATATTGGCTGAGCACATGCCTTCAATGAACGAACGGATTAAAGATGCTTATCAAAACAGTCGTGAATTCGTGACATTTATTCAGAAGACTTTGCCAGAAGTAAAGATCAACTTTGTTTCAGAAAGCTTGGCAAATGATGGTTTTACGCCTTCGGTATTTTCATTGGACCTTCCAGGAGAAGGCAAAACCGAAGCGGAAATAGAAGCGAATAAAAGAGCGAGAAATAAACGGCTGATTGAATTGATGATCAATGCAATTCCTAATAGTAAAAACTGTGTGAGCTACGGACAACTAGAGGGCAGTTATTGGACGGTCCCAGCTACTTCAACCCAAGGAACTACTGATAAAGAGCACAAGGATTACATCGTTCGTGTGGCATTTTCTCCGAAACTTGATGTTGTGCGTCATAAGGAAGTATTTGCGCAATTTGCGAAAGAGATTTATGCAGAGGCAAAAGTAAATAGCTAAAACTAGCTTAATGACTTTGCGCTTTTTTGAGGAAAAAGGACAAACTACATATCATTATTAATCAAACAGCATCCTTTAATCAAGCTCATTACAAAGGCAAACCTCCTACCAAACTAGAACCTCCCTTCATTGGAAAAATCGATACAAATTAAATAAAGTCCTCTCTTAAGAAAAGGGATATTGTAGGTCTCACTGTCATTTGCATAATAGTATTAATCTTCTTCGCCTTTCAATTGGTACAAAGATCGCTATTTTCCTTCTATTTCCTTTTACATAATCAAAGGCTCGAAAAATCTA
>CALFBW010000209.1 GCA_937951415.1 uncultured Chitinophagales bacterium
GAGCTCTGGAATGGGAGTTTGTCGAGTTAAATAAGTTGTTGGGGCAGTAAATCTTTCGAGCTCTTTTCGTTGGCTGAATAAAGCATTCTTTTCAAAATGGCTTATGGATATTTGCTTTTATCACTTTAAATGATAATCTGAGCCTCTCAATTCCATTTTCTAAAAGAGTAAATACACATTCTCCCTTTTATTGCTAAGCAGTTTTCTCTTGCCAATCAAAGCTAGAGTTCACATAATACTAGAATTACTGATAATAACAGCAAGTACTTCCTCTCAAACAGCTAATCGTGTGTATGTCTATTTTTCGTTTAAAGTCTGCATTTTACTAGAAGCAAGGAGATGACTCGCCTTTTTCATAGGTTCAAATATCCGTTTTTCACTAAAATGAGCCATCTAAATAAATATTTATTGTTCAAAGAGGTAGGGTATTTTAGCTTTCATGCGTTATATGTCTTTATGGATAAATGAAAGGAAGCGCAGTAGCGATGAATTTGATTTGGCGAATAGGAAGCCTTGAACGACCTGGGACGTAAGATTAGCTTGTTCAAGCTGCCAAAGTGATTTCAAAGCCTGCTGTAGCTGAGAGTTTTCATAATCCACTCTTGAAAATTGTAATTTACGGCTTCAATAAATAGGTTCTACTAGTGGCGGATTTTAATTCGATTTGTGAAGAAAAAGTATTTAAGAGCTTGTATTTGAAGCACCTAGATGCGGTGAAGAACTTTGTATACTACTACTCTGGGGACAGTGGTTTTTCAGAAGATACGGCGCAAGAAGCCTTCATTCGGCTATGGAAGAATTGCAAGAAAGTGGGCTTTGTCAAAGTGAAATCTTATCTGTTAACTACAGCTAAAAATTTGGTCTTGGATAATGCTCGTCACCAAAAGGTGAAACTGAAATTTCGACAAAGTAGTAAACAACAACAAGGCAGTGAAAGTCCACAGTTTGTTTTGGAGGAAAAAGAATTTAGAGACCAATTGTCTAGAGCGATCGCAGAATTGCAGGAAAATCAACGGGTCGTTTTTCTGATGAATCGAATAGATAAAATGAAGTATAGAGAAATAGCTGAGGCATTGGGAATTTCACAGAAGGCAGTTGAAAAGAGAATGCACAAAGCGCTAGTTGAGTTGAGAAAATTAGTGAAGAGCATATAGTAAGTTTTATCCTTATTTATTCAATGAGACAAAAATAGTTTTTGGAAAATTTGACAAAAGCAAATGCAAGCTAATTACAACAAGGATGATACTTATTTGGCGCGCTGGATGGCGGGTGAATTGAGCAGTGAAGAATTCCGAGCATTCAAAGAAACGAAGGCTTATGTGGAATTTAGGAAAATAGCTGAAGTGAGTGAATCACTCGACACGCCAATGTGGAAATCCAAAATTGATTCTTGGACAGATTTCAAGAAGGAAACAAGCAGTCTACAAAAAGATATCGTTGGAAAAGTAGTAAAAATAAATCGTCGAAAATGGCTAGGATTTACTTTTGCAGCGGCTTCGCTACTAATACTTGGATTCGGGATTTTGGTTCAATTTAATGGTCCAAAGAAAATTTCAACAGCCATTGCAGAAAAGAAGATGGTGCAATTGCCCGATGGATCAAAAGTAACATTGAATGCTGATTCATCAATAAGCTATGATGAGAAGAATTTTGCAACAGCAAGAAACCTGAGTCTTCAAGGAGAAGCCTATTTTGAAGTTGCAGCAGGTTCAAAATTTATTGTTGAAACAACGAATGGATCAGTCAAAGTGGTAGGTACCGCCTTTAATGTACTCACAAGAAAAAGCAAACTGGATGTCTTTTGTTACTCAGGTAAAGTGGGTGTCTTTTTTGCTGATGAATCAAAGATGAATTTGTTGAATGCCAATGAACAAATTGTTGCAATAAACAAAAGTATAAAGTCTCAAGGAGTTGCAAGCGGTAAATCAAAAGAACCACAATGGACGCAAGGATATTCCAAATTTACAAATGTGTCTATCATGGAGGTGGTGGAAGAATTACAACGGCAATTTGATGTAGACATAGTTTGCCCTAACGAATTTCTTGAGCTAGAGGGCTACAGCGGTGGCTTTCCTCACGATGATATAAAATCTGCATTGAAAATAGTCCTACCGACTATTGGGTATGAGTACAAAATGGATGGCAAGAAAGTGACCGTTTATAAATAGTATTTTTGTAGAAATGCGCCTCTATGGTTCGGTTTTTAGTCTGCTTTCTTTTTGTCTTATCCGATTTTTTGTCTGTGCAATCACAGATTGTTGCCGATACGGAAGAGGTACCCTTGTATACGGTGCTGCAAGACATAGAGAATAAATATGAAGTCATCTTTTCCTATACGGAGGACCTTGTAAAAGACAAATTTGTAACGACTAGCTTTGAAGAGATAAGTTTGGAGCAAGCACTGGAAAGGCTATTTGAGCAGACTGATATAAGTTTCGAAATAGTGGATGAAGCATATGTTATTTTAAAGGAAAAAGCGAAACTCAATACCAGGCTTTGTGGCGGTGTTCAAGACGAGTATGGAAAACCATTAGGTTTTGCCAATATTTATTTCAAAGCTGAGCGAAGCGGTTTTAGCGCAGACGAAAGTGGGAGTTTTGATTGGTCAGGCCGAGCCTTGTCAGACTCAATTGAGATAAGTTATATTGGATATCATCCCCGAGTATTTTCAATTGAAGCTTTGGAAAATTGCCCGAGTATTATTCTGAAAGTGGCAGAATTAGAAGTGGAAGAAGTGGTCGTCAAAGAATATGTGACTTCCGGTATTGTTCAATCTGAAAATCTAGAACATATAATTCTTCGCCCTAAGCAAATCGATGTTGTTCCAGGCTTCACGGAAGCAGGTGTGATGCAAATGATCCAGATACTTCCCGGGATACAAAGCCCAGATGAATCAGCAACTGGAATTCACATTCGAGGGAATGCCCCCGACCAAAATCTGATTTTATGGGATGGAATACCTGTTTACAACAGCGGTCATTTTTTTGGTATGTTATCTGCTTTCAACCCCTTTATTGTTGACAAAGTAAAGGTTTATCGAGGGGCCTTTGATTCTGAATATGGAGGACGTGTTGGTGGTGTAATTGACATCACAAGTGAAAATAGAATTCCAGAAAAAGTCACTGCCCACATAGGAGTTAATTTTACAAATGTAGACGCCGCAATTTCAATTCCTTTCTGGAAACGGAAATCTGCTCTTTTTCTATCTTCAAGAAGATCTTTGACGGATGTTTTCTCCTCTCCGACTTTCAATAGTTTATCGAGTCGCTTGTTTCAACAAGGAAAAATAAATGAGCAACAAGATATCGTGGAAGAAGAAGGAGATATTTTGGATTTAGGCATAAATTTCTTTTTCTATGATTTGAATGCAAAGTGGCTCTGGAAACCAAATGACAAAGACGAAGTGTCGATTAGTGCATTTGGTCTTTTTGATGAATTTGGGTTTGATTCTTTCGAGAGGGAAGAGGAACTAGTGGAATTTGATCAAGTGGATTTGAAAAATATGGGCTACAGTGTTCAATGGTATCGAAATTGGAATCCTAAATATTCAAGTTCAGCTAAACTTTCTTATTCCAAATTAGACAATCACTCCACCTTTTCTACAGCTTATGTTGATGATGATATTCGAGAAGAAGAGATCCAAAGGAACGGGGTAGATGATGTAACACTTCATTTGAAAAGTGATTGGAAGCCTAAAGTAAACACCAAAATTAACTTTGGCTATCAGTTTTCTGATTTGAAAGTGAGTAGAGTCTTTAAGTGGTTGGACAGTGATTATTTCGAGACCTTTTCTGATAAAGTTCCTGTGCACTCAATCTTTGCTAGCTATGAAGATAGTATTCTTGAAAAATGGAAATTCAAAATCGGAACACGATACAACGCAGCCTCTGGCATCCAATGGAACGGCTGGTTAGAGCCTCGATTTTCCTTAGCCTTCGTGCCGAAGTCAGAGTGGCAATTTAGATTGGCAGCGGGTATTTATCATCAAATTATTCATCAAGTCATAGAGTTTAATGATCTTGGTTTTAATGAACAGTTTTGGCTATTATCTACCAACGAAGACGAATTGCCAAAAGTCAGAAATCAAAATGTCAATCTAGGATTGTTATTTAATCGCTCGGGTTTTCAGTTTGAAGTAGAAGCCTATTTGAAAAAGTTGGATGGATTAACTTCTGTTTCTTCTGCATTTGTCAATTCAACAGACGACTGGTCATATGATGTTGGTTCTGGAGATGTAAGGGGTCTTGATGTTTTGTTGAAAAAACGATGGGGCAAGTATGAAAGCTGGATGAGTTATAGCTTTAATGATGTCAAGTACATATTCGAAGAATTAAATGAGGGAAGACGGTTTTCTGCTCCACACGAAAAACCGCATATATTCACATCGACTCATATTTTACGCTTACCCCAATGGCAATTTTCGATGAGTTTTAATTTGTCTTCCGGAAAAGTTTTTACGGCTGCAGAAAGTGAATTCGAAGGTGATGATATTTTCCTGAGCTATCCTAACGATAAAATCAACGCAGAGCGTCTTCCCAGTTACCATCGTTTGGATGCTTCGATTTTATATTTTATTAAGCCGAAAAACAAAACATTTCAAGGGCAAATTGGCTTATCTTTTTTGAATATCTACAATCAACAAAACTACTTTAATAGACAGTATGAGGTAGATTGGAATGATGATTCGGAAGCGGAAGAGGTGATTTATTTCAATCGGGTTTTGTTGGGTTTTACACCCAATTTGGTCATTCGATGGAAATGGCAATAGAAAAAGTGAGCCCTTTTGTTAGGGTAAATGAAAGGCAATCCGTTTCATTGTAAAGTAAGAACAATCAAAATTATTTTGCATGAAGAAATTAGTATTACTACTATTAGGTCTAGTATATTTTCAATTAGGATTTTCTCAAGTAATCGTTTATCCTGTTTCGAATTCTTATGCTGAAAAACTCGCTGCTAAAGAAGTAAGACGTTATATATACCTACGCACAGATCAAGTAGTGCCCATCCAAATGGTAACAAGTATTCCTGCCACAGGGGATGTGATTTTAGTAGCAAATGATGACAATCCATTGGTGGATAGCCTACGCAGTCAAATTAGTCAAACTACTACTGCTGGTGGTATTATTATTAAATCAATTAGCGACAACGGAAGAACAATTCTTGTTATTACAGGTAACAACTCAGAATCAACCCTAATAGCTGCTTATAGATTTGCGGAGCATTTGGGCGTAGGTTTTGATTTTGCAGGCGATGCGATTCCCGACGCAAAGATTCCTTTGACACTGACAGGTTTTGACGAAGCGGGTGCAAGACGTTTTGATATTGCCGGTTTGTTACCTTTTCATGATTTCTTTCAAGGACCAGACTTGTGGAGTACGGATGAATATATGGTAGCGATGAATCAGCTTTCGAAGATGGGTATGAACTTCTTCGGTTTACACAATTATCCGACCTATTCATTGGAAGAAGAAAAGGAAGATGAAGTGCGACAGGGACCTGAACCCAATGTTTGGATCGGTTTACCAGAAGATGTTAATCCTGATGGAACAGTGAATTGGGCTTACCCTTCTTATTACCGACATTCTCACAGTCCTTACGAAATTTGGGGAACTGTGGAATGGAATACTAGTAATTATTTTGCAGGTTCTGCTGATATTTTTCCCAGAGACTTTTGGGGCTCAGATATATTCGGCAATACTGCAATGCCTACCGATGTTGCTAGTAGTGTGGAGGTGTACAACAAACAAGGGGAGATGTTTAAAAAGGCATTTTGCTATGCCAAAGATCTCGGTGTTAAAACAGCCATTGGTACTGAGCTTCCCTTAGGAATTGAACCCGAAGGTCCGGAAGTGGGGACGGATTGGGTCAGAGGGATGCCAAGTGAATTACAAGACAGATTGGACGATCCTGGATCTCCCGAAAATGTAAAAGCTGTTTACAAAGGCATTTACGATCGAATTATGAAAACGCATCACCTAGATTATTTCTGGTTGTGGTCCTATGAAATTTGGACCGCTTACGGAGTGAATGATGCGCAAATACAAGCGGTAAGGGATGATATG
>CALFBW010000210.1 GCA_937951415.1 uncultured Chitinophagales bacterium
GTCCCGCCATTCACTGTAAAGCTAGGAGTACGGCTCTCATTCAAACAAACGTCGAACGAATCGCCACAAGACGTCACTGTCAGTAAGATAACAGCAAGGACTGAAAGCAGAGCTAAGGAAAATCTCATGAGGGATATTTAATTTCAAGTTTACGTAGTAAAGAGCGGCAAATTTCGCTTATTGGCTCACCCATAAATTTATGCTCAATATTCGCCTGCTTGTAGAAATATTCCCTTCGAGCATGCAAAGATGACACAAAATTGACCAAATCAGCATCGCTCATATCAGCCAAAACAGGACGTTTCTTTCTATTCTTCTTCAATCGACCCAACAAAATAGAATCTGGAACATTCAAGTACACGCTCGTTGCATTTTCCTTTATCCAAGAAATATTATCCCGGAAACAAGGCGTGCCTCCACCCAGTGACAACAGCACTTTATCCGCATCGGCTTGCTCTAACAAAGCTTCTCGCTCCAGGTCTCGAAAAGAATCTTCTCCCAACTCATTAAAAATCTCTCCTATTGAAGACTCGAACTTGGCTTCGATGTACTCATCCAAGTCTCGGAATTCGTACTCCATTCGCTGCGCCAACTTTCGCCCAATGGTTGATTTACCAGAAGACATGAACCCCATGATCACCACGAGTTTCGGATATTTATTCTTTTTAGCCATAATTAAGCAGCGTAAGAAACTCGAGGATCTAAAACTCCATAAATCAAATCCACAAAAATATTTACCGTAACGAAAATAGTAGCAACAAATAAGACTGCTCCCATGATTACCGGAAGATCAAAATTATTCAATGCCATTACTGTCTGAAATCCAAGTCCTTTACAATCGAATATAATTTCGATAAAGAACGAACCCGCTAAAACCGAAGCAAACCAGCCAGAAATGGTTGTAACCACTGGATTCATGGCATTTCGTAAACCGTGCTTAAAAATAACCATCCATTTACTCAAGCCCTTTGCCCTAGCAGTTCTAATGTAATCTTGCGATAAAACATCGAGCATGCTGCTCCTTGTTAATTGTACTATAATTGCAATCGGGCGAATGCCCAGAGCAAGGGCCGGCAAGATTAAATTTTTGGGTTGAAATGTTAACTCGTCACTCAAACCGACCATCTCGAACAAAGGACCTGTATTACTCAAACCTGTCCAATCAGCTAGCCAGTAACCAAAGACTAAGCCCAGCACAACTCCTGAAAAATACGATGGTTGAGAGATCCCCAAAACCGTAGTACTCAGAATGGCATTATCCAAAAATTTGAACTGATTAAGAGCGGCAATAATTCCAAACAAAATGCCAATCACCGAAGCAATCAACATAGCTGAGATTCCTAAAATCGCTGTTGTAGGAACTGCTTCCCAAATAATCTCCGTGACCCGTTTTCGATTTTGCATCGACCTGCCCAAATAGGGCGCCTTGATGACCAGGGCATTCGAACCTAAACCCAAAAGCTTAGTGTAAGCATACTCTTCTCGATTCTCAGCAGTATCCTCATGGATAGACACCGGCGAAATATCATTTAAGTAATAGGCCAACTGCATGTAAATAGGCTCATCTAAATGCTGTGCCTTTCGAATGGCTTCGATAGTCGCCACATCTGGGCGCTGTCCCATAGTCATACGCGCAGGGTCCGGCAATAATTTGAACATGGCAAAAATCAACATAGCCACGCCAAACAAAACCAAAACTCCGTACACAGAGCGCTTTAAGATATAAGACAACATAAATGGTGTATCTAATTCAATTGCTAATAAAACTGTGATTAATCAATCCCGTACTTCGCCTTAAGGGTAGACTCATCAGGTAAATGATTGTGGTGAAACTTCTCCATCACCACCCCATCTTTCAAAATAAGCACTCCTGGATTTGAACGATTCATGGTCTTAATTGGTGTCGCATCCAAATTGTAAAAGCCGCATTTATTCTCTACTAATTTATTGGCCTTTCCTATGTCAGTACCAGTCAAACCCACCTTGCTCACCGAAGCATCATCAATCGATCCCAAGAAATTGGCCACGCGTTTGAAACCTTCTTTTGATCCCTTATCGGTATCGTAAGAACTCACCCAAACCGAATAACCTTCATGCTGTAATATATCCTCTTGGTACTCATTGTCCTCATCGTCCTTGACCACAAAATCTTTACATGGCGGCTCCTGTGGCTCCCGAATCACTTCATCCACACGATCCTTCATTTTCCAACCATCTTTGTAATACTTCATGTAATCTTCCGAGGCAATCGTTTCTGTCTTACCCTCCTTTTCCATAATAAACTTCACCAAGGTATCCCCAGGATCTAAGCCTTCCGTTGAAGTACAATCTACTAGGTTTGTACCCACTTTATAAGCTCTAAAATCAACAATGGGCAAATCACTCACATTGCCGAAAGTGAAAATGGAGGCTGCAATTCCTAAGACCGCAAAAGCCACAGCTCTCAAAGCAAAACCTCTTTCGCTCAAATGAATGATGGCATAAACCAGCGCAGAAATAGCCATGATTGAAATGATCACCATTTTCCCCTGCATTCCATAGCTCGTCATAAATGCCGTAACTAGCGCAGTAATCAAAGCCAAAATGGTAAAAGCTCCCGCTTGCTTACCTACGAATGGTGTCCAATATTTTCGGAACAACCACATAATGACTAATAAAATTGTCAGCACAACATCTTTGGAGAAAGTCTCGATCGGTTCCAGTTTCATAAAGTCTCCGAAACATCCACAATCGGTCACCTTTCCAGTGATTACTGTAAAGCCGGTAAGGAAAGTAAAAAAGACGATCATGGCGAACATGGTTCCCATGGTAAAGCGCTTGAAAATCCCAAGTAAGAGCAAAATTCCCAAGAGTATTTCCAGGATAATTAGGAACAGCGCGAGGTATAAACTATTCTCCGCCAAGACATCCCAAAGTGGTGTCAAAAATCCAAAGTATTCCGTGAACACTTCAAAGTATTCCTTATTCTTTATTGATGTTCCAATCGGGTCAATGGCCTTTACCGTTCCCGAGAAGATCATAAAAATTCCGGTTAGCCACCGGAGCCAATGATTAAATAATTTCATTTTCTTCCTTGAGTTTTATCAGGCAAAAAATTGCGTAATTCGCCATATCTTGATAATTGGCTGCTAAGCCTTCCGATATAAGCGTTTTTCCTTCGTTATCTTCAATTTGCTTCACTCGAAGCAATTTCATTAAAATCAAATCTGTCATAGAACTCACGCGCATAGAACGCCAAGCCTCCCCATAATCGTGATTCTTCGCTTCCATGAGCTCCTGCGTTTCCCTGCTCATTTCACGGTACCATTCTAAGGCCTGCTCCGCTTCAATGTCCACTTCATCTACTACTCCTTCTTTCAACTGAATCATGGCCATATAACAATAGTTAATGATGCCAATAAATTCAGGCTCCACTCCTTCTGCCACCTTCGATTCTATCATTTGCTGCAAGCTTCGAATGCGAGCAGCTTTGATGAAAATCTGATCGGTTAAAGAGGCCGTTCTCAAAATCCGCCAAGCAGCACCATAATCCTTCGTCTTTTTGCGAAAAATATCTTCACAAGTAGCTAATACATCTGCATACTGTTTCTTGGTTTGTTCCATGGTTTCTTTACTCGTTCTTTTAGACGACCCGAAAGTCAAAGTTAGCGAATTCAAAGGGGAAGAAAGCCAAAATCGCTGTCTTCCTCTACTAATACAGCAGAGACTTTCCCTCCTATTGATTAGCTTGCCAAAACAAAGCTAAGCCCTTTCAACTAATTTATTAGTTAAAGAAGTCCTAATAAAACAGATTCTACGCTATGTTCAATCAAAAACCCACATTAAAAATTCATGGAAAACTGCGTACCATAGAAAAACCGTGGATCATGGGAATCCTTAACATTACGCCTGATTCCTTTTACGACGGCGGGAAATTTTTGGATGCTAGTTCAGCTTTGAAAAAAGCTGAGTCCTTAATAAATGCGGGAGTTGATATTATTGATATTGGCGGAATGTCTAGCAAACCTGGCTCCGTCTTACTAGCACCTGAGGACGAACAAGCTCGCATACTTTCCACCATAGAAAATCTACACAAAGCCTTTCCTGAAATCATCCTCTCCATTGATACGGTGCATTCCAGTACCGCACGAGAAGCGGTTGCTTTAGGCGCAGGCATGATCAACGATATATCGGCAGGTGCGATTGATCCTAAAATGTTCGCAACAATAGCCGAACTGCAAGTGCCATATGTGCTAATGCATATGAAAGGCTTGCCCGAGAATATGCAAAACGCTCCGAAATACGAAGATCCTGTGCAAGAGGTCATTGCATTTCTACAAACCAGAATCTCCAAGCTAAAGGCCTTAGGAGTACATGACATACTGGTTGATCCTGGCTTTGGCTTCGGAAAGACAATAGCACACAATTATGAGATACTTTCTCGTTTGACAGCATTAGAGATTCTCGCGAAGCCAATATTAATCGGACTTAGTAGAAAATCAATGATCTATAAACTATTAAATATCCATCCAAACGAAGCACTTAATGGAAGTACTGCTTTACATATGATCGCCTTGCAAAAAGGTGCGAAAATTTTGCGCGTTCACGATGTAAAGGAAGCGGTAGAATGTAGAGAACTCTATGAGGCACTTCAAGCAGGACAATCTTAGCTCTAAATAAAAGCACTCAAATTTGAGCGAGTCCTAATATCAGTGTATTTTTGAATAAAGCGCCCCATATGAACAGTTTCATTCACTGGAAGAACAAGGTTCCTCCCATTCTCTACAACAAATACCTATTGACCTTTGTGTTGTTTTCTTTGTGGATGATCTTCATGGATCATAACAAACTCCCCACGCAATACGGCCTGCGCTTGCAAATCAACGAAATGAGCCAAGAACAGGACAGACTTCGCAAAGACATTGGAGAAGTGCGTGAAAAAGTGGAAGCTATCAGTAGCGATATCAAGTTACAGGAGAAAGTTGCTAGAGAAAAGTACCACATGAAACGACCAAATGAGGATGTCTACACGATTATTTCTTCAGAAGATTAACAAAAAATAGTGCGCTGTGAAATAGAGTTGTATTTTCGCCGCCGTTAGCAACGATCTTTGATATCATGTTCAGTAGACGACTTCTCAGAGTAAAAGTTATGCAGCGTTTGTACGCATGCAGTATAGACCTAAATGCCGACCCGATTGCTACACGAAAGTTGCTTGAGGAAGAGGTGCGTAGGACTTACAGACTATACTTATATCAGTTACAGTATCTTTCCGAGATTGGACATTATGTCTATG
>CALFBW010000211.1 GCA_937951415.1 uncultured Chitinophagales bacterium
ACTATGAGATTGAAGTTACAGATCAAGGGCCAGTCAAATTAAAGTACAATTACTTTGGCTTTGAAGAGCGTTCGAAACTAGTGTCCTTTAGCGATGGGGAAACCAGAAAGCGTGTTAATATTACGCTTAAAAGAAAAGTTAGCGATATTAAAGAAGCTGTGATTACCGGTGAAAAGGAAAGAGAAAAAGTACCATCTATTGTAAAGTTAGACCCAAAAGATTTTCAAGCCTTGCCAAGTGTGGGTGGGGGAGCAGTGGAAGATTTACTGAAACTTACTGGGAGTGCGTCCAGCAACAACGAACTAAGCAGCCAGTACAATGTAAGAGGAGGAAACTTCGATGAAAACATCGTCTATGTGAACGATTTTGAAATTTTTCGACCCTTTCTGGTGCGCTCTGGACAGCAAGAGGGACTCAGCTTTATTAATCCTGACTTGGTTCGCAGTGTGCGTTTTTCTGCCGGAGGATTCGAAGCAAAATATGGCGACAAACTGTCTTCTGTTTTGGATGTAGAGTATCGAAGACCAAAGGATTTTGGTGCTTCTGCCGAGATAGGCCTCTTAGGCTACAGATTGCATGCCGAAGGAACTAATAAAAGCAGGTCTTTAAAGTACATCGCTGGCTTTCGCCAAAAATCGAATAAATACCTCCTGAATGCACTTCCAACCCAGGGACAATACCAGCCCTTGTTTCGGGACTTTCAAATTTTTACTACTTACCAACCTATCGAGAAATGGGAATTCCAATTCATCGCCAACTATTCTCAGAATGAATTTATTTTCCGACCTGAATCAGAAACCATTAGATTCGGTAATATAGCCGATACAAAGCAGATTCGAACTGCTTTTGAAGGACAGGAAAATGACAACTATGAATCGATTATGGCGGGCATTGGAACCACTTATTTTGATGAGGAGCGGAAGTTAAGTTTGAAACTACAGGCTTCCTTGTACCGTTCGGTGGAGGAAGAGAATTTCGATATAATCGGAGAATATTTTATAGGAGAAGTAGAAACAGATTTAGGTCAAGAGAATTTTGCCGAAGTAGTGAGTGAATACGGAGTAGGAACTTACCATGATTATGCCCGTAACGATTTAGATGCTACGATTTTCAATATTGGACATAAAGGAAATTGGCAAAAAAAAGACCACTTCTTAAGTTGGGGACTTAAATTTCAACACGAAGAAATAAATGATGAAATAAATGAGTGGAATCGGGTGGATTCTGCAGGTTATTCATTGCAATTCAGCGAAGAAGAGGTGAATCTTTTTTCCGTATTAAAAACAGAGCTACAGCTGGCCTCTAATAGATACACGGCTTACGTACAAGATTTATGGAATGTAGGAGGAGCGAACAGTAGAACAAGTGTTTTGGCAGGAATGAGAATTGGCTATTGGGATGTGAATAAAGAGTTTTTCGCTAACCCTCGGTTGACTTTGTCGTATGCTCCCAAAATGAAAATGCAGACGAACGCTCTAGGAAAACTGGTAGAGTCTGAGAAAGAATTGATTCTTCGTCTATCTACGGGACTTTATTATCAACCTCCATTTTATCGAGAAATGAGAGATCGTCAAGGACAAATCAATCGTGACCTAAAAGCGCAAAAATCACTGCATGTCGTGGGAAGTATGGACTACTATTTTCCGATGTGGGGAAGACCCTTCAAATTTACGACGGAAGCTTATTATAAACACCTTTGGGATTTAGTTCCTTATGATATCGACAACGTATTGATTAGATACAACGCTAAGAACAATGCGAAAGGTTATGCGGCAGGAATCGAATTTAGAGTAAATGGGGAATTTGTAGAAGGTTCAGAATCTTGGTTTTCTTTAGGTTTATTACAAACGGAAGAAGATATTCTAGATGATTTCTATTGGGCGTTTTACGACAGTGAAGGGACAGAAGTAGAGCAAGATGCAAGCTCAGTGGTCGATTCCGCTCGAATCGAACCAGGGTTTCTTGCAAGACCAACTGATCAACGAATTAATTTTTCCATCTTTTTCCAAGATCATTTATCAAACAATGAAAACATAAGAGCACACCTAGGATTACAGTTTGGAAGTCGTTTACCCTATGGACCTCCGGGGCAAGTTCGTAATAGAAATGCTTTCCGCTCACCTTTTTATACTAGGGTAGACATTGGTTTTTCAGCCTTACTGTTTGATCGAAAAACAAAAGAGATTCCAGAAAGTAGCTTTCTTAATAAATTTGAGAGGATTTGGGCTTCCCTAGAAGTGTTCAATTTGTTAGGTATTTCGAATACCGTGTCTTATAGCTGGATAAATGATTTTAATGGTCGCTTCTATTCGGTGCCAAACCGCTTAACTTCCCGTAGAATAAATGCCAGAATTCAATTTAGATTCTAGTCATTTATTGTTAATAAATAGCAGTACTGGAGTAAAAGTATGTTCTTTTTTAATTACTGTTTTTAATAAATAAGAAAGCAAAAGTGTCGGAAAAATTAGACTTTAACCACGATTTTCAATTGGCACTTGACTTGATGGAAAATTCCAGAGAGCATTTATTTATTACTGGTAGAGCTGGATCAGGAAAATCTACTCTTCTTCGTCACTTTAGAAAAACAACGAAAAAGAAGGTCGTATACTTAGCGCCTACTGGAATTGCTGCTGTAAATATTGCGGGTCAAACCATTCACTCGTTTTTTGGTTTTCCTCCTCGTCCTTTTGAATTAAAAGATATAGAGCGAAAGAAGTGGCGCAAAATGTTCACGCAGCTTGATAGCATCGTTATTGATGAGATTTCAATGGTTCGAGCTGATATCATGGATTCCATGGACTACTTTATGCGCATCAATGGCCGTTCTGCTGAGCTGCCTTTTGGCGGTGTCCAGCTGATATTAATGGGTGATTTGTTTCAATTGCCACCAGTAGTAAGAAGAGATACGGTTTTTCTTTTAAAACAAAGAAAATACGAAAGTCCGTATTTTTTCTCCGCACACGGAATGGAAGACATCAAGCTTGCGCATATAGAGTTGACCACAATTTACCGACAAGAAGATCGTGGCTTCAAAGCTTTATTAGAACAAGTACGAAACAATGAATTAGACTACGACTCCTTAGAGTATTTGAATTCTCGTTTTGAGCCAGAGTACATCATTGATGAGGAAAAAGAGTGGATAACATTATGTGCTACAAATGCCGTAGCGAATAAATTAAATCAAAAAGCGATAGACGACTTAGATGCTGGAGCTTATAATTATCCAGCAAGCACGACTGGAAAGTTTGATCCTAGAAATGCTCCTGCAGCAGAAATCTTGACTTTAAAGATTGGAGCACAAGTTCTTTTTACAAGAAATGATCAAAAGAACAGATGGGTCAATGGAACCATTGGCACGGTGCATGATTTACAATACGATAAAGTGCTAGTAAGTGTAAAGAAGGGTGAACGAGAAAAGATTTACGAAGTTCCTCAAGAAGAATGGGAAATTTTTCGCTACACTTTTAATAGGGAAGAAAATGCGATTGAAGCGAAAGAAATAGGTTCCTTTAAACAATATCCTCTGCGATTGGCTTGGGCAATTACGATTCATAAAAGTCAAGGAATGACCTTCGATCGTTTAATTATTGACATGGGAAAAGGTGCATTTGCTCCTGGTCAACTTTATGTGGCTTTAAGTCGTTGTAGAAGCTTTGAGGGCATCGTTTTAACACAAAAGGTGACGCAGAGAGATATTATTGTGGATCCAACTATCATCGAATATGCGGCGGATAACGACATCCTCTAGTTGCTTTGCAACAGTGAGCGAAATTGTTTTGCCATAGGTTCGAAGTCTTTCTTTATATGATCGAAATACTGACGTAAAACTTCAGCACTTATCTCTCCATCCGTAAATACCTCTAGTAATTTGGGCTGCTTTGAGTTTTTCCAAAATGACTTTAAATGATCTTTTAGATCGGCTTCATTCGAGGCAGAACTATATTTTAGTTCAAACATCTTGGCATAAGCTTTTCCGCTCATTTCATGCTTTGCTTCGAAGAATTTCTCTAAAATTCCTGTCTTTTCCGGGCCAGGGATTATTCGAAAAATATTTCCTCCACCATTATTTATTAAAATAATTCGAAGATTATCTGGTAATTGTTCTTGCCACAAACCATTACTGTCGTAGAAAAAGGCCAAATCTCCAGTAATTAAGGTCGTCATTTCAGTGTTAACAGAAGCAGCGCCAATTGCTGTGCTTGTGGTCCCATCAATTCCTCCTACACCACGGTTGGCGTTTATTGTTAAATCCATGTCATACAAGGGAAATAGGTTTGCATATCGTACCGGAGTAGAATTGCCTAACTGTAAATTCCCTCCGTGTGGTAAGTAGCTGAATATTTCTGCATAAACACTCAAATCACAATAGGGGACTTGTCGTAGGTAATCTAAATGCGACAAATAGTTATTACTGTCTAGAGCCGCAATCGTTTCTTGAAATTCTGAATCTTCGGACTTTGGAAAATTTGCTATTTCGTGAGCAAACTCTATTGAACTCATCGGGATTACACGATTCAAAACTTGAAAGGTGTCTGCGGGTTCTCCATTTTCCCGTACATGCCAGTGTTGTTTTACAGGAAATTTTCTGAAGAACTGCTTTATCTTTTTTGAAACAATCATTCCTCCGAGGGTAATGATTAGATCAGGCTGCAATGCTTCCTGGAACTGTGAGAAAAGAACCTCTACAATTCGATCAATATTTTCGAAATAAAAATCCCCTTTTAAATTAGAACAGGATTCCCCCATAATAACAACAGATGGATCTTTAGCGACTTCTTTTAAGAGATCATTTAGGATGGAATCTGGATGATGAACACCTACGAGAATTAGTTTTTTATTGGTGATAGACCAATAGTCTTTCATTTCTTTTAGATCACAATCTTCGATTTTTCGACGGACTTTCATGTGTTTAAAAATCTTAGGAAGTCTTTCCTTTTTTTTCTTATGTACTTCATACAGCGGTTCTTGAAGCGGGACATTTATATGAACGGGCCCGAGCTCCGGCATTATGGCCGAATTGAGTGCTTCGCAAACTAAGCGTTGATTGTACCAATTCTGATCGTCATTTTCGGCACCCGAGTTTCTTTTCAAAGAAACACTTTTGCGAATATAATTGGCATACAAATTTCCTTGACGAATACTTTGCATATCTGCTTGATCGATCCATTCTTCTGGACGATCGGCTGTAATTACAATAAGGGAAAGACGCTGATAGTATGCCTCTGCAATGGCGGGTGCGTAATTAAGCGCAGCAGTTCCTGAGGTGCAAACAATAGCAACTGGCTTGCGAGTTTGTTGAGCAATACCCAAGGCGACAAAGCCTGCAACTCGCTCGTCTACCACCACCCGTGAATTAATCTTAGGGAGATTTTGGAAAGCTAAAATAATTGGAGCTAAGCGAGATCCTGGTGAAAAGACCACCTCTTCCATTCCAAACTCTTGGCAAATGAAAGCGAGATCGCGAATGTATTTCTTGTTGGTATTCTTCACTACTTGTCCTTTGAAAACGAGTCGCTGCTCAATGGCAGTACTGGTTTGTACTTTTCTGTTTCCAATATGTTACGAATGGTAGCTGCCTTTTCTTGCGTTTCGTTCCATTCTTTTTCTGGTTCAGAACCGGCTGTGATGCCAGCGCCTGTGAACAATTGAATATGTGATGCACTGATACGTTTGCTGCAGCGCAAATTTACGAAAAGGCTTGCTTGACTTTTTGAATTTGTTACGCCAATATATCCACAGTAATACTCTCGTTTGTGTTTTTCTAGGTCTTCAATCGTAGAGATACTATCCATAAAAGGCAAGCCTGCAACTGCTGGTGTTGGGTGCAGTGCGCTGGCAATTGTTTGCCATGTTTGGCCTTTAGCGATTCGTGCTTCAATAGGAGTGAAAAGATGTTTAACAGGACCAGCTGACTTCTCTTCACGTTTACCCACACTTGTTTCTGAGACTTGAAGCGTTTCGAGTTTTTCCAAAATATAATCTACGACCATGCTGTGCTCTTCGTGCTCTTTTTCAGTCCAATGCTTTTGGGCAAATAAATCATTTGGTGCCTCTTTCA
>CALFBW010000212.1 GCA_937951415.1 uncultured Chitinophagales bacterium
ATAGCGTTTCCATTCAAAAACCATTGAAAGGAATAGGTCGAAAAGCCAGAAGGCAAGGGATCTGTTGCCAATAAACTAGTGTTCGCTCCGCATAAAGTTCCTGTTGCTTCGCTGATGATCGGGCGACTAGGAGCACAGGATAATTGTCCTTCTACACAGAGATTATCAAGGTAAACATCTTGTCCATAAAAGTAGGTTCCAATGTTGTTTACATCTTCGGCACTCACTTGCATTTGTAAAACAACATTGGACGATCCAATGTAAGCGCTAAGGTCAATGCTTTCCTTCCGCCATTGTGCACAACTGGTCGGAGTCCAAGCAGTAAAGGCCGAACTTCCACCCGCTGTTGCAAGATCGGAAGCCGTTTTATGGTAAATCGAGCTAAAGGTTTCTCCGCAATCTGTCGAAATGGCTACATCAAGTGCAGTATTGGTATTGCTTGCAGATTGTACATAAGCTAGGTCAAACTCAAAACGAGCATTTTGGTAGTTAGTCAAATCAATCGTTCTACTGATTAGAGCATCCGTTCGACTAGGATCAACTGCATTACCCCAGCTCGGGAATCGCAGCACTTGTCCGTCCAATCCACTGCAATTGCTATAGGCTTCTGTTACAAAAGTGACATCGTTATCGGGATTTCGAATGATCCAATCTGTTGAAACACTACCTGTTTCCACATCTTCACAAAAGGGCAAACTTGTTACAGATTGTCTGCGCTCGAAAACCTTACAAATTCTATCATTGAGGGAATAGGCATCACTGCCTGAACCGTTGGGATTCGAAATCTCGATTTGAATATTCATGTCCCCAAAACCAGAAACCGTTTGGGTAGGCAATTGATAAGCAGTACTCGATCCTGGAGACAGGTTTCCCGTCCATGTTCCTACATTGGAAAAAGAAGATCCGTTAATGGACACAGCAATATCTAAAGAAGATAAGCTAAAGCTTCCTTGATTCTTAATCTCTATCTGAGGCTGAAAAGTTGAACTACATATTTGGTCAACAGGATAAAGGACTTTCGCAATTCCTGCTTCGATATTGGAAACGGGTACAGCTGCATCAGATTCTAGTATCGAAGTTCGAAATTTACTGACCGCATTTCTCCAGCGCTCCTTCTGTCCTTGTGTAAATGCCGACCAACAACTTCCTGTGTAGTCCATATAATTCTCCGTCATATCGTTTACGTCTCCCAGACCACCAAGAGCTGCTGAACGGTAGGGATTGTGGGCAGCTGGATCATCATCATCACTAGTACAAGAATTACCTGGCACGCTGCAAGTTCCACCATTCAAACCGGGTATATTCTTAGGAGGCGTATCGCAGACTTTATCTCCATCTGATAGGCAGTCATTGTTGACACAAACATCTCCTAGGAAGGTATGTCGTAAATTGCCATAATGACCAAACTCATGTGTCATTAATCCCACCCAAATGTTGGCCGCTTTTATTACAATGCCATCATCGAAATTTCCATGGGAACCCACTAAACTACTATAGCCTGAAGTGATACTCGGCCCAGGACAAAGCGTACAAATTTCTCCTACTAGGTAAATATTCAGATAGCGATCTGTAGGCCATGAATAAACGGCTTGTGTATTATGTAAAGAGAAGTCATTGTAAGAATTCGCAGGGTCATTGTAACGCACAATTCCTGTTGTAGCATTTCCATTCGGATCTCTTTTTGCAAAAACCATTTCTGCGCGCATGTCTACCCCGCTGAAACTGTTACTATAAGTTGCCCCACTTGCATGCAAGAACTGTTGATTGGTTCCATCAATGATTGCCATTATATCGGCATTAGAAGGATTGGCATCAGATCCCAAAGCTTGATTATTATGGACAACATGTACCACTATTGGAATCTGAATCATGTCTTCTACTCCAGTACATGCTTCCAACAAGTTTTGACTCTTTTGTCCACTTTGAAAAGCTAGCTGGACTTGTGCCTTCAATTCCTTTTCAATTTTAGCCACTTCGAAAGCGTATTCTGGCTCGTTAATCATTCGGCTCTCATGTAAATCATGACTAGAGCATTGAAAAACTTTCGAATCCTGCGCATTTATTGCAGAAAAAAAGCTCCCAGAAAGCATCGAAATGAAAAGCAAAATAAAGTAGCAGCGCATTATGGAAAGGGTTTGGTAACGGCGAGTGTCTAAAAATAAGTCTTTCATAAAGATTCAGGCGCTTCTGATTGTCATTCTTTCAACAGCTGGTGGAAAAGTTCATACTTAGTGAAGACAAAAAATCATGCTGCTTTAAAGCATCTCCAATCTTCTCTCTAATCGTAGTACTTTTGCAATAAAATAAATAGCACGAATGGCGGTTCAGACCTATCCTTTAACCATCAGCAAAGTAGCAAAAAGCACTTCTGAAGCAGTAACAATTTCTTTCGCTGTTCCTGCTGATCTAAAAGCAGAATTTCAATACCTAGCTGGCCAATATCTGACGCTGGAGTTGGAAATTGATGGAAACATGGTGCGCCGTTCCTATTCTTTTTGCAGTTCACCGAGTACGGATGAAGATCTTGCCGTCACCGTGAAGCGTGTAAAAAATGGCTTGGTTTCCAACTACTTGAATGATCATGCTGCTGTAGGGCAAAGCATAAAAATTATGCCGCCGATGGGTGTTTTTGTTGCCGAAACGGACGCCAATGCAGAAAAACATTATCATTTGTTTGGGGCAGGAAGCGGAATCACACCCTTAATGTCGATCATCAAGACGGTTCTAATGAAGGAACCTAAAAGTGCAGTACACTTGCTGTATGGCAATCACAATGAAGACAGTATCATCTTTCGGGAAGAGCTTGCTTCCTTGGAAAAACAGTATGCAAACCGTTTCACAGTACAGCATACTTTAAGTCATCCTTCTGGTGCTTGGACGGGAGAAAAAGGCAGGATTGATGGCGCAAAAGTCATGTACTTTTTACAGAAGCATAAGAAGAACGAAAACACGAATCGTTACTTCATTTGCGGACCTACGGAAATGATTCAATCCGTGGAAAACAACTTGTTAGCTGCTTACATTCAGCAGGAAGAAATAAAACGTGAATACTTTGTTCTTCCAGAAAAAAAGGTCAACGCAGAAGTACAAGGTGCCGCAATGAATGCTGATGGAACCGCCACAGTAAAAGTGATCTACGAACAAACTGAACACAGCATCAAAGTAAGTCCGAACGAATCGATTTTAGATGCTGCGATTGATGCCGATATTGATCCTCCATTTGCTTGTATGGCAGCGGCCTGCGCTACCTGCAGAGCTAAAATTGTTTCTGGATCTGCTTCGATGGATGATCGTGAAATGCTAAGCGACGAAGAAATTGAACAAGGCTACATTTTAACATGTCAGGCGCATCCAACAAGTAGTGACTTGGTCATTTCATTTGATGAAGGTTAGCACAAGTTCTTATATCGTTTTGTTTTTTCTCGGAGCCCTTTTAGGGTAGATCTGGCTATCGACCCATCAGCTAAATAATACATTTAACCAACAGCTTATAAAAAGTTGAGGAATGTAATTAGCTCTTAAAACAAATTGTGCCTCCCAGCTTAGCAATTCACTTCTAGATCCAAAAACATTCCTCTAAAACTGCGAGCTCTCAGCATACAAGATTTGGCAGTTCAAAACAGCAATTTCGAACCTTAACAATTTCTTAATCGCTGTTGTATCTCTAAAGTTGCATTATTTATTCAAAAGGTTGTAACAATCGAAAAAAACTATTCACAATTTTTAATACTGAATTTCTATGGAACCCAGTTTCGCTTTATTGAAAAACCAAACATCGTAGTCTGTTGCTTGAATTACAGCATCCAAGTTTCCGTCTGTCACCTGATAAGTATTGAGTACGGAAGGATCTAAAAACCATTGATTGTAATCCGTGTTTTGAATTACTCCATCAGGAACGTAATCGCCTGCATAAAGTGCAAAGACTCCATCAGTCATCTCTTTGGTTTGTTCTTGTCCAAAGGCTTGACTAGCACCGGTGGTAAAATCATGGGCGATCGAGTTTCCTGCAGTAAAGGGAATGCTGCTTAGTATATCTAAGTGGTTTCGATGTCGAACAACGAAATAATGCGGATGACTGACTTCCAATTCAAAGCTCAAACTGCTCACACCATCTAATCCCACAATCTGACCATTAGAGCGCAAGAGGGCTACTTGGCTGTCTTCCTTTTGCAAGGATGGACTGGAAGACGTAGAGGGCTGTCCAAAGTAAGTCTCTACCAACACCCAATCTACTATGTCAGCGGAGAAGCTAGCCACTGGAGGATTTGCTGGAACGTTCCAAGGTGCTCCAGTGTAAGGGTGGACAGCCGGAAGTAATCCATCGTCGTTTAAAGTCGTTTTCATTCCACTTATGTTTGGATCG
>CALFBW010000213.1 GCA_937951415.1 uncultured Chitinophagales bacterium
GCTCTAACCAGCTGAGCTACCACGCCAAATCGGGTCGCAAATATAAAAACAAAATTTGCTTCTCGCTTAACTTTTTTAAAGAATATCATAAAAATGCCAACGAAAGTTGGGCACTCAAATTAGTATCCTAATCCTCTTCGATATCTTCCTGTTCGCCGATGTATTGTCCATTTTGCCAAATGCCCTCTTCAATCACAACCCCATCCTTATCGCTCAGACTGCCATTCCCATGACGTTGATTATTCATCCATTCGCCTTCGTATGTATTGCCATTCGAAAAAACGAAGCTGCCTTGCCCATGTCGTTGACCATTGGAGAACATACCAGTATAGCAGGACTCGTCAGGGTAGTGGTAGCTCCCAGAGCCGTCCTTTTTCCCTTGCCGAAAGTTGCCTTCGTAGAAACTGCCATCCCCGTAATAATACGTTCCATGACCATCCATTTGATCTTCCACGTATTGCCCTTGATAACGAATTGAGTCGACTGCATAATAGCTGGTTCCAAATCCATGAAAGCGCCCCTCATAGAACTCTCCTTCGTAAATGCGGCCATCATTGAAATAATAGGTCCCGTTTCCATGCATAGTATTGGCTAAAAACTCCCCTTCGTAACGCTCGCCACTTTCGTATGTGCGCTTACCAAAACCTTCCATTTTGTCAGCAACATATTGTCCCTGATAGATGATTTGTTTGTCTGATCCATACAAAGTTCCTTCGCCATGACGACGCCCATTTTTCATTTTACCTTCATAGCGTTTCCCATTCGGGTAATAGTAAATGCCATCGCCTTCTGGCTTTCCCTTGGCAAAGCCGCCTTCATATTGCAAGCTGCCCTTCTTTGTATACAACAAACCTCTGCCTTCCATCAAGCCTTTCTCTGTATCGCCCAAATAATAGGAGCCATCTTTAAAACGCAAGGATGCGTCTTTTTTATTGGCAGGTTCCGCTATTTCAGCTGCTTCTCCAACATCCGAACTTTGCTCTCTCGGAGCATTGCTTTCAACAGGATCTTGAGCCAGTAGCTCAGTACTTACAAGTAAACTAGCAGCCAATAGACTACTGTAAATAAGGGTTTTCATAGGTGATTTTTGGCGTCGCAAAAATAAATGATAAACAAAAAGGCAAATGTCGGCGAGCCGCAATTGTCCGATAGCGACTTGATTGCCAATCTGCAACCACTTGTGGGGAAGAACAAATGTTCATGAGTACAGACTCACTCGTCTTAAGTACGTTTAAGATCGGGTGCACGTTTCATTTGTCCACTGTGAAGATAAAAGTTTTATCATTTATTGGAAAGTACGTTCCTTACTGTTTGATTCTGTTGAGTCGTTTCGCTGCTTTTCCAGACTGACATGATCCTTTAAGCTAGCCTGTCTTTAGGATTTGCATGTTTTGTGAGCTCAAATGTTTCTTCATCATTTAGCAACTCAGTCAGTCTTCCAAAGCAGGCAAATTCTCGACAATACCAGCCTCCCCATCCAATGGCTCGTTCGTGCACGCAATCTCCTTTTTTCATTTCTGCAATTAAGGAGTCAATGTTTGTCTCAGAAGCCACTGCAGGAAAATCCCGTAGATCTCGATACGGAATTGAATCGACTACAGAGCCTGATAAATCTTGGTCTTCGTAAGTATCAGTTTCTGATGCATTGTAGCAAGCTATTGAAAGTATAAGCAAAGTACTGGCGAGAATTCCATACCTTATTTCTTTCACGATGAGCTATTTTGATTCAATCCAAATACCAACTCATTTAAGGCAACGAATACTTATTTGGCTTATTAAGTCCTACTTCGAATAGAAATTTTTAGTAGCCTATAAGACATCCTCCAAGCGCAAAATTTCCCCTAGTCTCACCCCTTTCTCGGTCATCTGAGTAGTACAACATTGGTTGACCGGATCGTGCTCGAAAAAGAGGATTTGCTCCTGCTCCACAGTGGTATTAAGGAAGCTTGCCTTCTCTTTCAAGGTTTGCAAAGGTTGAACATCATAGGCCATGACATAAGGCAATGGTATATGCGCCGCAGAGGGTAGAAGGTCAGCCGCATAAACTATCGTTTTGCCCTTATAATCGATATGTGGGATCATCATAGCTTCCGTGTGTCCCGAAACAGTCTTTACACTTAAACTGTCCAACAAGTGTTCTCCATCTTTCAAAAACTTAAGCTGCCCGTTGGCTTCTATTGGGACAAAGTTCTCCTTTAAGAAGGAGGCCTTTTCGCGAGGATTAGGCTCCATCGCCGATTTCCAATGCTCCTCATGGCTCCAGTAAGTCGCATTTTTAAACTGCGTTCTCGACATCCCTTCTTTGTCGCGATAAACAGCCCCACCGCAATGGTCGAAATGTAGATGCGTTAAAAGAACATCGGTGATATCATCCGGATGGAATCCTTTGTTTTTTAGTGACTCCAACAAACTGTCTTCACCATGTGGTTCGAAATAGCTGAAAAACTTTTCCGATTGCTTATCTCCAATTCCAGTGTCAATCAGCACCAATCGATCACCGTCTTCGATAAGCATGCACCGCATCGCCCAAGTGCACATATTGTTGACGTCAGGAGTATTCCATTTATGCCACATCTTTTTCGGCACCACTCCAAACATGGCGCCGCCGTCTAGCTTGAAAAATCCGGTGTCTATGCTGTGTAATTGCATGGCTTTGTTTATTGCTTAGTAATAAAAGAGAACGCGCAAGTGTCGAAAGTTGCTTCTTAAAGTGCAGCCATTTTGAGCGCAGTGACTGCAGCTTCTACGCCTTTGTTGCCGTGCTTTCCGCCGGCTCTGTCGATGGCTTGCTGCTGGTTTCTTGGCGTTAGCAAGCCAAAAATTACAGGAGTGCCATATAGAAGGTTGAGATCCATAATACCCTTGGAAACAGCAGAACAGATGTACTCATCGTGCTTGGTCTCTCCTGTTACTACAGCACCTAAAATGATGACTGCATCGTAGGGGCTTTCTTCCTCGAGTCCCGCATCCAATAGTCGTTTTGCACCCAAAGGCAGCTCATAACTTCCTGGGACGTAGATCAAATCGATGTCATCGGCTTTGCATCCGTTTTCAAGCAAGGAGTCCTTACAAGCTTGCAGTAAACTACCTGTAATTTTCTCGTTCCATTCCGATACTACGATTCCGAATCGTTTATCTGCTCCCGAAGGAATTTTCGAAGGATCATGCGCTGATAAGTTTTGAATGCTGCTGGCCACTGTTTTCTGTTTAGTAATAAATGAAAAGAATCAAATGCTCGGGCAAAGATACTATTCTCCAATGCCAAGAAGGCAAGAATATCTTGGGAGTATTATCCTTGAGCAGCTGATAGTTTTGCTTATAAACGCAAAAGAGCCCGTGAATAATCACGAGCTCCTCCCTCTTTTTATCTAGTGCTTTTTGAAAAGCCTTGATTGCTTACTTTACTAAAGAAGCAACACGAGAAATGTACTTGTCTGCTGTGTTTCCTTCAGAAGTATTTGGAAATTGCTTTTTCAAAGATTCGTAAGCCTCTTTAGCGCCTGCGAAATTTCCTTGTTTCTCCATCAATTGACCTGCCTTCATTAAATACATAGGCGTGGTAAACTCATTAGGATTCATAGCTGCTGCTTTCTTGTAGTAAGATACCGCTTCATCCATACGACCCAACTCTGAACTTGCATCGCCCATACATCCTTTTGCCATTGCACTGAACATTAAATCGTTACCGTCGTAGCGACCCAAGTAGTCCAAAGCATTTTCAAATTCTCCCAAATTCAAGTAACAAACACCTGCATAGTAATTTGCAAGGTTCCCTAATTTGGTGCCTCCATAAGAATTGGCAACATCTAAGAAGCCACTATAAGTATCGTCTGAGCTGCTAAGGGCCAACTGAAATTGATCATCAGCAAAGTGTTGCTGTGCAACATAAATATCCGCCTGTGCAGATGCTTCTTGTCCTGGTTGGTATACGCTGTTGTATAGGAAATAGCCAGCAACCAACAATAGAATCAAAGCTCCCAAACCCAGCACAGTGGTCTTGTTTTCATTGATCCAATCTTCGGTTTTTGATTTTAACTCCTCTTCGTCAAACTCTTGCTCGATAAAATTTGCCGCTTCGTATTCTTTCTGAAGCTGCTCTTGCGCTCTCAGTTCTGCTGCGTTCGGTTTCGGTGTCTTTCGCTTAGCCATTATTATTGCTTTCTTTTATTCTTGTTGTTTTTGCGTTCTAACTCAAGAAAGGGTAATCCTCTTGAACATAAACGTCTTCAAAGAGCTCATCAGCTTCGGGAAAAGGCGAATTTTCTGCAAACTCTACCGCATCGTCTACTTCAGCTTTGATTTCTTGCTCTAGTGTTTCGAACCACTTAGCGTTGGCATATTTCTTCTTCAAGATGTGCGCCTTCACTGTAATCAGTGGGTCCATGTCTTTGTATTCTTCTACTTCTTTTTTTGTACGGTATTTCTGCGGATCAGACATCGAATGTCCTTTGTAACGATAAGTACGAATTTCCAAAAATGTTGGTCCTTCTCCTTTTCTTCCACGTTCAGCCGCTGCCGCCATTGCTTGGTGTACTTCTTCTACTACCATGCCATTTACTGGCTCTGCTGGCATTTCAAAGGCATAACCTAGTTTGTAAATCTCGTCTACATTCGAAGTACGCTCTACCGATGTTCCCATCGCGTAGTAGTTGTTCTCGCAAATAAAGATCACCGGAAGCTTCCAGGTCATAGCCATGTTAAAGGCCTCATGCAAAGCTCCTTGCCGCGCAGCTCCATCACCAAACATGGTCGCACAAACTGCGCCCGTTTCATTGTACTTCTCTGCAAAAGCGATTCCTGCACCCATAGGGATCTGAGCCCCTACAATTCCGTGGCCGCCCATGAAGTTCTTTTCTTTGCTGAAAAAGTGCATCGAACCACCCTTGCCTTTCGAGCTTCCGGTGCGCTTTCCATACAACTCAGCCATACATTCGCGACTGTTCATTCCGCGTGCTAATCCCAATCCATGATCACGATAGGCGGTAATGATTTTATCTTCGGGTTTCAAAGCCGACATCATTCCTGCCGATACCGCTTCTTGACCAATGTATAAATGGCAGAATCCTCGGATTTTCTGCTGTCCGTATAACATACCGGCTCGTTCTTCGAAGCGTCTTTGTAAGAGCATCGAGCGATACCATTCAAGGTATGTTCCTTTGTTAAATTTTTGTGCTACCATTTGTTATAAAAAGAGCTGCAAAATTAGCAAAAATCTTCATTAGAAGTGGGCTTAATATTACTTTCGTATTTCTGCACTCAAAGACCCATTGTTTGAAGCTCTCCAGAATCCATCTACAAAACTTCAGAAACTACGAAAACGAGCAGATTGCTTTCGCTGAAAAACTGAATTTGATTGGTGGATTAAATGGTTCTGGAAAGACCAATTTACTGGATGCCATTCATTATTTATCTTTTGGGAAAAGCTATTTTACAGCGACTGACAGTACCAATGTGCGTTATGGGCAATCATTCTTAAGAGTGGAGGGAAGCTATGATGAACCGAGCACTAAAGTGGCGGTGAAGCTTGGTAGAGGCCGAAAAAAGCAATTGGAATGGAATGGCAGTACCTATGAAAAACTGATCGAACACGTTGGGAAGATTCCTTTGATGATGGTCGCTCCTGATGATAGCGCCTTAGTCAAAGGACCCAGTGAAGGGCGCCGTAGACTCTTCAACATGGCGCTTTCGCAATTGAAACGCGATTATTTATTAGCATTGCTGCGCTACAACAAGATTTTGAAACAACGCAATGCCTTATTAAAGCAGCATGACTCAAGTCGACCACCCGAAGAAGCACTTTTGCTGTCCTACGATGCTGCGCTTTCGAAAGAGGCTGCATTTATTTTTGAAGAGCGAAAACAACTTTGTGCCGATATAGAAGAGCATTTTCACTTTTACCATCAAGCTATTACTGGCGGAAAGGAAAAAGTAGCACTTGCTTATAAGAGCTCGCTACAAGAAGAACCTCTTGCCTCGAGTTTGTTGCGAGAACGTTCTCGAGAAATCATTCTTCAGCGAACAACGCAAGGAGTGCATAAGGACGAATTGCAGTTTACCATTGAAGAACACAAATTGAAACGCAGTGGCTCTCAAGGACAGCAAAAGAGCTATCTACTGGCTTTGAAACTGGCACTGCATCGATGGATTTTTAAATTTACCGAGCAGCGTCCTCTTTTATTACTTGATGATTTGTTTGATAAACTGGACAGCGAACGGGTAAAAAATCTGCTGCGATTGTTGATGCAAGATGATTTTGGACAAGTGTTTATTACAGATACTCAAAGCGATCGACTCAAGTTATTGGGAGATGAACTACATTTGGAATATCGACTACTTATTATAGAAGAAGGAAAATGCAAATCGTTCGATCAGGAGATTTTCAAACCATAGGTGACTTAGTACGCGAATTGATTCGCCGCCGCCGATGGACCACTAAGCTTACTCAAGCACGTTTGACACGTTGCTGGGAAGACATTGTGGGTGCTCCTATTGCTCGACACACCACTTCTATTTACATGCGTGGAACCAAGTTGTATCTTAAATTTGACTCTTCAGCCTTGCGACAAGAGCTGTACTATTCGAGAGAACAATTGCGTTTAAGATTAAATGAAGAGCTAGGCGATGAGCTAATCGCTGAAATATCCCTCTTGTAGTCTTTACCTTTGTACTTCAGCGTCAAGTTTGTTTTCCATGAAAAAGTATCTACTCCTCTTATCTGTTGTCCTTTTGGGCTTAAGTCCTTTGAGTACATCTTATGCTCAAATAGGGAACAGCGATTTTGAAACCTACGGAGAAGAAACGGAGGAGGAAAAGAAGAAGCGACTCAAGAAAGAAAAGAAAGACCGCGAAAGAGAAGAAAAGCGCTTAGCCAAAGAGGAAGCCAAGCGTAAAAAAACCGAAGAAGAAGCGGCAAAGGCTGCCTCTGTTGGCAAAGAAACCTCAGGAAAGAAAGAGGCCATTACCAAAAACAAGGCGGAAAACGATGAGATTTCTTGGAACATAGGTTACTTGTTCGAAGGGGAAGATTTGGATACCATTTTTGTACGAGACGATCGTCCAGAGTTGTCCTTCCGGGATCAAGAAACGGTAGATTACTACTTTGGACAAGCATTGAATCGCGTGAACAATCGTGATCACAAAGCGGCGGAAAAGTACTTAAATCGATGTTTGAAGATTTCTCCGAAGGATAAAAAGCTGCTTCAAATGCGGGCTAATGTTCGTACTGAAATGCGAAAGTATCGTAAAGCCCGCAAAGACTTTAAAACTGCTTTGAAGATCAATCCGAATGATCCGACCGTGAACTACAATTATGCTGCGGCCTTAGCGAAGAGTGGTCGATTTAAAACAGCCGTAGAACACTACACCACTGCCATTCAACAACGTCCAGATTATTTGATTGCTTACCAAGGAAGAGCAGCTGCGCATTCGATGCTAAAACAGTATTCAAAAGCAATAAAAGATTACGATCAAGTGATTGAGCTTAACGGGTTTTTCTTAGCAGCCTTCAAAGGAAGAGGTGTTGCGAAAAGCTTGCTCGCGCGCTACGATGATGCGGTCATGGATTTTTCCCACAGCATCGAGTTAGACAACAACGATGGAATGTCATATTTCTATCGTGGATTGACCTACAATGCTCTATCGGAGAATCGCTTAGCTTGCGATGATTTCAAAATGGCTGCCCGTTTAGGCGTTCGTCAGGCGCAAGAAGAAATGCGAGAGGCCTGCGGCATTGAGAATCCTTACATGAATTACTAGCGGGTTTTCAGTTTAGCGACAAGTGATAAGGGTAGCTTTGATATTGGCCATAGGGATTTTCTGCTCCGGCTGTAACAATCAGACTTCTGTTTTCTCGGAGGCGATTCCACAAGATATGCAACCCGATTGGACTGGAATTCGAATCGAAGAATTTCCCGTAAAATTTGGGCATATCTTAAAGTTTGAAAGGGATAGCTTAAAGATTACTGCTATCGTATTGGACTTCGATGAAGAGGAAGATAGTAAATGGATTGGAGTTTGCTTTTTCCACGAAAATCGACTTTTTGGGAGACAAATCCCGAGTGGATTGATAAATACAAGTTGTTTAGACTTGCTCGATATCACCTACATTAATGCAGACCTGTTTCTGAATTATGAAATAGAAGCCACGCATAAGCTCGATAAAACTAAAATAGGAATTGGCTCCCAAAGCCCCGTAACGAGTTTTGATGAAATCATTAGAGACTTTAACTGGGGACTAGAGCGAAGGAAAATTGAACAAACAGCTTGTAATAGAGGGCTATTTGATTTGAATCCAGTCCGAGAATGCTATTTTGACCTTCAAAAAATAAAGGACTGACGAAAAGTAAGTTGTTCCGTGTTCTTCTGAAACTTCTGTTAGAAACCAAAATTAAGAGTGAAACCGCTTCTGCATTTATTAGCAATAAATGCAAGTGTGATACTACTGCACTTAGTTCATGCAATCTACTCCACCATCAAATTACAGCCCCTCACCATTGAGCGATCCACTCTTCCCAATATCTCAAATTTCCCGTCCTCTTGAACTTTCCCTAAGTCAGAGCTTGCGAGAAAAGAACAAGAATACAAATTCGCCAAGTCAACGATTTGGAGTGTACCGGTTTTCCCTAAATCCGTAGGTGAAAAGGGATCGGTAACATCAGCGGTAAACACTTTCATCCAAGGAGGACATTCGAAGATTTCTTGTCCAAGAGAATAGGCTTGACTTAGGAGTTCAGTCATGCCGTACTCAGAATGAACCTCTTTTATTTGAAAAGCCGAACGAAGGATCGTATGTACTTCAGTTCTCGTCATTTCCTTTCGCCGACCCTTCATTCCACCCGTTTCCATCACTTGAACGCCTTTTAGTGAAAGTGGAAATTGCTCGGCCAAATCCAATAAGGCAAAAGTGACTCCTAGCAGCAGAATTTTTTGATTGCCTCCTTGCAAAGATTGAATACATTGAATCAGCTCCTCTTGGTTTTGCAAATAAAAGCCACTTTGGGGATGTTTCGATTGTTGGATCAAGCTTTTAGCCATGTACACCAAAGAGGCATCATCTCTTTCTAAGTAGGAAGGAAGTAGGGCTAAAATGCAGTAATCCTCAACGTTTCCATAAAAGTATTCGAAAGCCTTTGAGAAGCTCTTTTTGTAGAGTTCAAGTGAGGCAACAAAGTGAGAAGAAGGGACAGTGCCTGTTGTCGTACTGGAGCGGAAGATTTTTTCCACAGAAAATCCATCGGCAATAACTTGCTGCGTTCGAAAGAGTTCCAAAGGAAGAAAAGGTATGTCCGCTATGCATTGAACGTCTTTCGGATTTCGATTGAGGTACGACAAATACTGTCTGTAAACGGCTACATGCTCGGCTTGCCATCGAAAAACTTCTAAGGATAATGCTTCGAATTCATCGTCTTTGCAGGTAAATATGTCAGCTTCTATGGAGGATATGCTTCGCATTCAAGTGGCAAAATTACGACCGAAGCAGCACTTTTTACGGAAAGCAATAAATAACTGATTCGATGTCATTCGCTAGAGCTCAAATAGGAAAAGACTCGCAAGATTACGCTTGTTTTGTTTCGGATTCGTCTTAGTGTCATTTTCGAGCTGTACAATAAGCTAGGCCTTACCTTTGTTCTTATTAAAGAGTTATGAAAGGCTTTTATTCCATTATTACCCTGATGTTCTTGTTAAGCATTGCAGCTTGCATTGAACCCGATGAGTTTCCGCCTGAACCCAACATTACCAGTTTGGCCTTATCTACCAGTGCAGTAGCACAAGGAGTGGGCTTTACGGTCTCTATTGGTTTTACCGATGGCGATGGCGATTTTGGAAATTCCGAAACAGACTCAACTTCGTCTAAGATCTTGATCATCGACAATCGTACGGATTTTGAATATGTGTACACCCTTCCTGTGTTTACGGAGAGCGGTTCTAATCCTGGCATCAGTGGAGATGTGGACATATTTGTTGGCGGCTTGTTTTGTTTGCCCGTGCAACCGCAACCTGTGGCAGATTCGATGTATCTAAATGTAAAGTTGATTGATCGTTCGGGAAATGAAAGTACTACCAAAGTAGCTCCTCTCTTATTGCTCCAATGTCAATGATATCAACTTTTGCACAAAATGTTTCTCAATGGTTTCAAGGCTTGCAAGCCGAAATTATTGAAGGTCTAGAAGAATTAGACGAACAAGAAAAATTTCAAAGAGATAAATGGGAACGTGCAGCTGGAGGTGGAGGCTTAACCTGCATCCTTCAAAATGGCGCCGTGATCGAAAAAGGCGGCGTTAACTTTAGCGCTGTTCATGGGCCAATGCCGGAAAAGATTTTAAATGCGCTAAAGCTAGAAAAATCGAACTTCTTTGCCACTGGAGTATCTATCGTTTTACATCCACAAAATCCGCTGGTTCCTATTATACATATGAATGTGCGGTATTTTGAAATGGATAATGGCACTTGGTGGTTTGGAGGAGGTATTGACCTAACGCCGCATTACATATTTGAAGAGGATGCGCGTTTTTTTCATGAAGCCCTCAAAAATACTTGCGATAAAACTGACACAGCCTACTATCCTAAATTCAAGAAATGGGCCGACGATTATTTTTACATCCCGCATCGAAAAGAAACTCGGGGAATAGGTGGGATATTTTTTGATCGATTATCGGGTTCGGAAGAGGAACGAAAGAGACATTGGAATTTTGTTCAGAATGTTGGAAAAACCTTTTTGCCCACTTATTTATTTTTAGCAAATAAACACAAGAACGATTCTTTTACCAAAGATCAAAAGCTTTGGCAAGAACTGCGAAGGGGGCGTTATGTGGAATTTAATCTTGTTTACGATAAAGGAACGAAGTTTGGCTTGGATACGGATGGCAGAATTGAATCGATTTTAATGAGTATGCCGCCCGAAGTGAAGTGGCAATATAATATCGTTCCAAAAGAAAATAGCCCAGAAGCGAAAACGCAAAACTTCTTGAAAAAGGAAATAGACTGGGTTTAGCAATAACAGTTTTCTAATAAATGATTTAGTAAATGACGATGCTATTTTTTAAGGGGTACAAGTCAATAAGAAGAGCTTAGTAGAGTAAAAGAAGCAATACGGATAGCTTCTCTTCCTCGCGAAAAAGGACTCGATAGTACACATACGATCTTAGAGACATTTGACTTGTTTCCGAACCCCAGATATGGCAGTATTGAGATACACTTAGATTCTAGTCTAAGTCGCCCTTTGATAGTTCGCTTGTTTAATGCCAAGGAGAATTTGATCGCACAAAGTGAAAGAGAAAAGAGGACTTTCGATTTGAATATCGAGAAGACTGGCGTTTATTTTCATCAAGTCGACGGTGGTTTTTATTAATTAATAAAGTTTTTTTAATAAATAAACCTGTACTAACGGTCAACGATAGAGCTTCAAGTTGCTGAAAAAGTGAGCTCGATATACCCTGTTTTGTTTCCCATCCGCAGTCTTTTTTGCCTTACGTATTTATACGATTAAGATAGATTTCCAATTTGATTTTACTGAAAACCATTGCTGGAATCAACTTTCCGAGCTGAAATTGCTTGGCTTACTCACGACCAAACCTTAGCTTTAAAATTGCTAAATAGATCGAAATTTCCATTTTACTCATTAGTAGCTTCTTTTCTGTTAGAGAAGAAATTAGTTGTATCTTACATATTAGGTGTTGAAATATGATCGAAAGATTTAGGCGCTTAGAGACATACATTTTTGGTTGGACACAATATTCTATAAATTAAATAATCTATGAAAAAACTGTTAACAAAATTTGCATTTCTGAGCGCGCTCTGTTTTTGGTGCTTTCAATGTCATGCTCAAATTACTGGGGTGATTACCGACTCATATGGTGATCCTCTTATCGGCGTAAATGTGGTTGAAAAAGGTACCCTAAATGGAACGATTTCCGATTTCGAAGGAAAGTACACTTTAGACGTGAAGAACTACCCGATCACTGTAGTTTACACTTATGTAGGCTTTGCGCCGAAGATGATGACTTTTGACGGTCCCACCAATTCCAGTTTCGTGATGGACGCAGGAGTAGGATTGGATGAAGTAATTGTAACGGGAATGAGAGGAAAACCAAGAACCATTTTGGATTCTCCCGTTCCTGTGGATAACATTAACGTGAGTGAATTAGTAGCGAGCGGTAAGCCGATCATTGAAAGAATGCTGACTTTTAAGGTTCCTTCATTTAATTCGCAAAATCAAGCGATTTCGGATGCAACAGCGCATTACGATCCAGCAGATTTGAGAGGCTTGGGTCCTTCCCGTACGCTAGTATTAGTAAACGGAAAAAGAAAGAATCAATCTGCTCAAGTTTATTTGAACAGAACTCCAGGAAAAGGAGAAGTAGGAATTGACTTGAAAGCGATTCCAACTGCGGCCATTGAAAGAGTGGAGGTATTAAGAGATGGTGCTTCTGCACAGTATGGTTCTGATGCCATTGCTGGGGTAATCAATATGATCCTCAAAAAAGGAGTGGATTATGCTACTTTCTCAGCCACTTCAGGAATCACTTCTCAAGGAGATGGTTTCAACTTCGCTGCTGACTTCAATAAAGGCTTTGATATTGGCGACAAAGGTTATGCGAACTTGACTATTGGCTACTTTAACCAAGACATCACAAATAGAGCTGGTGAGCCTGGAGCGGCAGATTTACCTGAAGATGCACGTCCTGCAGAGATAGCTTTCGTGGAAGCAAATCCAGACATTGGAATGCATGTGGGACAGCCTAAGTTGGAAAAGAAGGACATCTTTGTGAATGTAGGTCATGAAATTGGCGACCATGCAGAGTTTTATACTTTTCACGGATTCACTACAAGAGAAGGTCAAAGTTTTGCCTACTACAGAGCTCCTTATTGGAGAAGAGATGTAGCAGATGCTGCATTTATTACCCGACCAGAGGACTTCATTGGCTATCAGCCGACCTTTGAAACAACCATCAATGATTACTTAAACGCTGTTGGTGTTCGTTTTGACTTAGGCGGAGGGTTTGAAGGAGATGTAAGTTTGACGCATGGTGCGAACTCTGTCAGCTACTTAGTAAACAATTCGGTAAACAGAGATTACTTAGCGGATTTTGGAACCTCCCCTAGACAGTTCCGCCCAGGCGGATACTCTTTGAGAAATGTGATCGGAAATGCTGATTTCTCAAAGTCGTTTGGTGAGCAAATCAATTTGGCTTTCGGTGCAGAGTATAAAAAAGAATACTTCACAGCCATAGAAGGAAA
>CALFBW010000214.1 GCA_937951415.1 uncultured Chitinophagales bacterium
ATCCGCCTATTGGTTGTGTCCATTCTTGAACCAAACAAATAGTCTCTTTGATGATGGGCATTTTTGCTCATAGCTACGAAAATGTAAAATAAGAACTGTAGTTGTAATCAATATCCTAATCCTGTGATTGGATTCCTAATATCCGCCTCTGTAAAACAATTTCTCACATTAGCAGTACTTTCCATCTCATTGTAAATACTATAAACCGTTTTTATTAAATCTTCATCATCAAGGTATGGTATTTTTAAGGTATACTCCCAGCTATCCTTCCCCTTTTTTTTCATTTCATAGCGTGATAAAGTGTATTGTTCTATTTCTTCTCTAGCTTTCTTTTTTCCTCTAACAAATTTATTATTCCTTTCTACTCTTAACCAAAGTGTTACTTCAGCGACTTTCATTTTTTGCCTTTTATTAAAGGAACTTACTTCAACCCCTTGATATCGCAAATATTTATATAATGTAGCTTTGCTAATACTTAGGTTTTGGCAAATTTCTACCACACTCAATTCTCCTTCTTTGTAAAGCGCCTCTGCAGCAACAGCTTTACGTTGCGCTTTGGGGGAAAGTCCCTTTGGTCGCCCCCCTGTTCTTCCTCTAGCACGTGCAGCCTTCAAACCAGCTTGTGTACGTTCACGAATAAGATCACGCTCAAATTCTGCCAGACAAGCGAAGATATTAAAAATGAGTTTCCCTTGGGAAGTAGTTGTATCAACAGGATCATTAAGACTTTGTAGCCCAATTCCCTTTTCGATTAATTGTTGGACTAACTCAATGAGGTGTTTTAGTGAACGCCCTAAACGATCTAATTTCCAAATTACTAAAACATCTCCCTTCCGCATAGTGGATAATAGACGATCTAGTTCAACTCGTTTGGTTTTTGATCCACTAACTACTTCATGGAAAATTTCTTGGCAATCTGCTTTTTTAAGAGCATCTATTTGCAAATCTAAACTTTGTTCTTTTGTGCTAACCCTTGCATACCCAAATTTCATATACAAGTTTACGAAACTCATTTGAATTATCAAAACTAAACTTAATTTAGCTAAACCAGTTTTTTGAACTACATTAGCGTTTAATTTTTTCAGTTCAATGCCGAAATTCTATTTTCAAGGAAACCCTCATTTTTTTGAACCACTCTTTTAAACCTAAATTATGGAACGTTCTAATTACGGTGGTCATCTACATATATTAGAAGCAGAGGAAATTGCTCATATCTATTCACTTCCTGATTTCACTCCAGATGAACGAGCGATATTTTTTTCCTTGTCAACTCAAGAAAGAGAACAGTTAAGCAAACTGAGAGGCATAGCTTCGAAGGTTTACTTCATTTTGCAATTGGGCTACTTTAAAGCAAAACATTTGTTCTTCATCTTTGACTTTGAAGATAGAGTAGTAGATACTGCTTTTATCTTGGCAAAATATTTTCCAAGTGCAAATAGAAAAGAATTGCTTACTGTTTCTAGACCAACTCGACAAAGTCAACAAAATCACATCTGTGCTTTATTTGACTACCAAACTTATGATAAAGTTTTTGAACAACTACTCCTGCAAAAAGCGACAGTATTAGCTAAACGACATAATCATGCTGTTTATTTATTCCGTTCTATCCTCCAATATTTTCATACTCAGAAGGTAATCATTCCTGCATATAGCTTCTTACAACGAGAAATTGTCAGTCCAACTATTCGAAAGGAGCATTTACGATTAGAGCAGTTTATCGACAATAAAATGAGTGATGCAGAGAAAAGATTAGTAGACGGATTATTAGAAAAGCCTAAGGATGACATGCATCCATTTACCTTACAACAAAAAGAACCTTCTAGCTTTGATTATTACCAAGTCCGTAAGCTATTGATTCGCCAACAACAACTGCACCCAATATTTGAAGTAGCAAAAAAACTTTGCAAGCAAATGGATATTGCCAACGAAAACATTCGATATTACAGTTCATTAGCAACTGAGCAGAAAGTTTATAATCTCAAAAGATTACAAAGTAATATGCTTTATGTCTATTTACTTTGTTTTACTCATAATCGCTACCATCAAGTCAATGATATTTTAGCAGAAGCACTAAAATTCTATGTACTAGGGCTAGAGAAGTCAGCAGAAAAATCTGCTCAAACTCAAATATATGCACACCAATTGGCATCCAATGAGGCATTAGAAAAAGTACCTGAAATATTAGCTTTTTTCAGAAATGACAAAAGAGATAAAACGCCGTTTAATGAAGTTAAAAAAGAAGCCTTTGCTATTTTAACACCACAAGAATTTGATTTAGTTATTGACACTATTCATAGAAACAAGCCTGATAAAAAGGTTTTAACTTGGATGTATTACCAACTAAAGAAAAGACTGATAAGCCTTTATTTACGTCCACTCTGTTTCCATTTCGAATTTGATAATAATAGCAACTCTGAGAGTTTAATACAGGCAATTGAGTTTCTCAAAGATGAATTAGTGACTAATAACAAGCTACCTACAAAAATCAATATAGAAGACCTCCCTTGTGGTTTTCTGACAAATAACCGTAAAAAACTGATTAAAGATGAAGACGGAAATATTCAATTGCCTAAATATGAAATGGCTCTGTATCAGGCATTGCGAAATAAACTAGAAGCTGGAGATGTATTTATCTCAGATAGTTTTATTAACAAAAACCTAGATGATGATTTAATTTCCAAAGAAGAATGGAGCATTGACAAACTTAACATTATCCGAAAGCTAGATGCTCCCAAAATAATGAAAAGTGCTCAACAAGTAATAACAGATTGGAAAAGTATCATTGAAGCCCTGTATAAAAGAACCAATCAACGAATCAAAAAAGGCTTAAATCCTTCCGTTCAGATTGATGGCAAACATAAGGATGGTTCTATTAAATGGCATTTAATTTATACAGAGACGAGTAATCCACTAAACCATCAGATTTACCGACAGTTTGCACCCATTGATATAGCTTCTCTGCTAAAACTGGTAGATAATCACACCAATTTTTTATCGTCCTTTACCCATCTATTTGGCTCCAAAGTCAATCGAAATACAGATAAGCATAAACTCATAGCCTGTATTGTTGCCTTTGCAACCAACTACGGTATTGGTAAAATGGCTAGCATTTCTGATATGTCTTACCAAGATTTAGCCACTACCGCTAACACACTCATTTATTTGGATAATTTAAGAGAAGCCAATAGAAGGCTTATCAATAAACTGAGAAAGCTACCTATGTATAAACACTATCAAATGCAGCCAGGGGTTGTTCACTCAAGTAGCGATGGTCAGAAATATTACACACAAATCCCGACCATTAATTCTCGATATTCACCTAAATATTTTGGTTTAGAGAAAGGTGTCTCCTCTCTTACTAATGTAGCCGATAACGTCCTAGTTAATGGGGGATTGATAGGGGCTAATGAATATGAGGGTAATTACGTTTTTGATTTGGTCTATAATAATGATACGGATATACAGACGGATATTCATTCCACTGATTCGCATGGAATTAATCAGGTCAATTTTGCCATCTTAGATATGTTTGGCTATCAGTTTGCCCCTCGTTATAAAAATATATCTTCTAAAGCCAAAACGATTTACAGTTTTCAGCATCCTAGTAAATACAAGAATTACCTACTTCAACCAAAGCGATTGATTAAAGAAAATCTCATCATTGAAGAATGGGATAACTTTCAACGTATCTTGGCTTCCCTTGGTATGAAAACAACTACTCAAAGCACCATCATCAAAAAACTATCATCGACAAAACGAAATAATAAAATTAAAAGAGCTATTGTTGAATATGATAACATCGTGGAGACTTATCACAAGTTACGCTACATTGACGACCCTATTTATCAAAAGCAAATCAATACTGTTTTGAACAGGGGAGAGCATATCAATAAATTACGAAAACATCTTTTTCATGCCGATGGGGGCAGATTCAAGGTTCATACGGTTATGGAACAAAAGATATGGATGGAATGCAATCGCTTAGTCGCTAATGCCATTATCTATTATAACACCTGGCTCTTATCTGAATTGCTAAGTTATCACGAAAGTCAAGGTAATATTATTACTACCGATTTGATTAAGAAAGTCTCACCTATTGCTTGGCAGCATATTCATATTTATGGTCGATATATTTTTAGAGTAGGCAAGGTAATTTTAGATGTTGGAACGATGGTTAGAAAAATCAAAATGTGATATGTTTTTCTTATTTTACATTTTCGTAGCTATGAGCAAAAATGCCCATCATGATAGGCCATTAAAATGCTGGCTACACCTGTTACATGTGGTGTAGCAGCAGAAGTTCCACTAAATGAAACATACCCACTTTGAGCATTATCTGTAGTATAAACAATATCAGAGGTTGAAGGTGCTATTAAATCCAATTGATTACCATAATTAGAGCGAGAGTGTTCAACGAACTGTGTCAACAAATAAATTTATATATTTGAATATGGCACAAAAAAATCAAACAAAAAAGGAAAAATCTATCCTAGAATCAGATTTTTCTACTTACAAACAAGAAGTTATATCTGGCTTGATGGAAGGCAAACCCTTGTTAGGCGAAGGGGGCTTATTAAAGCCTCTTATAGCAGAGTTTGTAGAAGGGGCTTTGTCTGGAGAGATGACTCACCACTTATCTGAAGAACAGGCATCAGAAAATGGGAATCGCCGCAATGGTAAACTAAGTAAGACCATCCGAACAACATTGGGTGAAGTTGATATTACATACGATCGTGACCGTCAAGGAACTTTCGAGCCTATCACAGTAAAGAAGCGTCAATATCAACTATCCAGTGGTTTAGATGATCAGATTCTAGAATTATATGCGATGAGTAATTCCTTGTCAGATATCCAACTTCATTTGGAGAAGATGTATGGCGTAGAGATGAGTCAGGGACGTATTTCTAGTGTGGTCAATTCAGTTTGGGATAAGGTTCAAGCTTGGAAAACTCGCCCTTTATCTAGCTGTTATGTAGTGATGTTTATCGATGCTGTTCACTTGGATGTTCGCCGCAATGGGCAGGTGAGTAAAATAGCCTTGTATGTACTTTATGGCATCAATGTAGAAGGACAAAGAGACATTATAGGTCTTTATCCCGGTCAGGGGTGCGAAAGCGCCACCGAGTGGGCAAGATGCTTGCAAAGCGTTAAGGATAGGGGTTTGGAAGATGTTTTTATTATTTGTAGTGATGGCTTGTCAGGATTAAAAGAAGTGATGCAGGAAGTCTATCCTCAAGCAAGGATACAGCGATGTGTCGTCCATAAAATCCGCAATTGTTTTAAGTTCATTGACGAAAAAGACCGTAAAAAAGTACTTGGTCAACTCAGAGGAATTTACACGGCAACCAATGAAGCAGAAGCTCGTTTGGCATTAGATGACTTTGCTCAATATTGGAATGGAAAATATGATGTAATCGTAAAACTTTGGGAAAAAGACTGGAAGGAGTTGATGACTTGCATGGAGCTAGGTCCTACCTTGAAAAAACTGACTTATACGACCAATGCTATTGAAAATCTAAATCGTGAAATAAGAAGAGTCACCAAAGCTAAAGCTGCCTGGGTCAGCGACAAAGCTTTGATGATTCAATTGTTCTTATCTTTGGAGCGTAAAAAGAAGTCTTGGAACAAAAAAGTCAGAGGTTGGGCAAATGTCAAAAGAGAATTGTCTAGAACTTATGGTGAACGTTTTGATAAGCATATTTTTTAAACCTGACACAGTTCGTTGAACACTCTCATAGTGTCCAAAAGCAAGCTTTTATAAAGATTTTTTTTATTAAAATTTAGAACAGCCTCAAATAAATAATTCCAGACAAAAATGAGTTTTACCATTACTTCTTTGAATACTTATCCCATCAAATCGCTTGGTGGTGTTTCACTTGATAATGTTACGCTTAGTAGTAAAAGTTTTGAGTATGATCGTTTTTGGATGTTGGTGGATGAAGATGGAATGGCTTTTACACAAAGAGACAATCCTCTATTGACATTGTTTCAGCTTGAATTATCTAGTAATGGGGTTTGGGTAAAATATAAAGAAAATCGTCTTTTTGTTTCTTTTGATAAAACAGCTCAAAATGAAAAAATTGCTGTAAAACTTTGGAAGAATAATTTAATTGCGCTAAAAG
>CALFBW010000215.1 GCA_937951415.1 uncultured Chitinophagales bacterium
AAACCATTTCTGGTTTCTTTGTAAGTGGATACGTTTTTAGATTCCCAAAAATATTCCTTGAGTCGTAGAAGTGCATTGGTTTCGCCACCACGAAATTGCTGAATAAAATCACCAGAGGTAGAAATTTTTTTTAAAAGTTGTTGATCACTTGGCAGTTCACCCGCGTCAACTCCGTCTATGTTTTTTATGGCCTTCGGTCTAGGAAATATTGGGCGGATTTCTAATTGTTTCTCTACTGATTTTCGAAATACGGTGAACTGTTTTGGTATATATTCAATGGCAAACGGTAAATCTTGGTAATGGATCAAAGTATGTCCCCAAAAGAAATTTACTTCTCCTTCGATCGACTCCATATTCGCTACCAATCTATCTTCCACCAGTCGTTCTTCATCACAGGCTTCTTCGTGACAAAAAACGGCGAATGTTTCGTGATGCCTAGCCAGTGCAAAAAGAATGTCCTCTGGATTTCCCGTCCGAATTATTAAGTCTGCACCCAAATCACGAAGGTTCATGCGTAGGTCTAGCACACTTTCTTTCAAAAAGCGCAAACGATGATGAGCGGATTTTGGAAATCCATCAAAAACGGGACGGAATTGCCGAGGATCAAAAATGTAGATGGGCAATATTTCATCTGCCCAACTCAAAGCTTCGAATAGAGCTTCATTGTCGTGAAGCCTTAAGTCATTGCGGAACCAAACAATGGCTGTTTTCATACTAAATTAGGTGAACGATTATTTGGATAGTTGATAGGCAATTTGAACTACCTCATTATCTTCCGTAGGAGTATCAGAGCCTCCCATCTTAGGTTGTGTGTAAACCACAATATCTGAAGCAAAGTTGATCATCGGAAAGCGCTCAAAATCTTCGATTTCTCCATTTTTATTTTGATCAATAAATAAAACATAGCCGCCCATTCCTAAGAGTGCTACATCTTTCTTTTTAGAATTTTCGTTTTCGTCAAAGTATTCGATTTCATACTGTTCCTTTTCTCCGGCCTTAATCTTGATAGAAGGGTAAAAAGACTGCCCTTCATAACCTTTGCTTTCATCTGGAAGGAAATTGTAGTTGCCTTCTTTAATGGTAAATGTTCCGCAGGAAATCAAGCTGATAACAATACAGCTTAGTAAAACGAATAAATGCTTCATGAATAGTACTTTTGGACCTTAAAGATAACTTTTATGCTAGACTCTTCGACGAAGAGAAGAAATCTTAAAATAAGGGGATTTTGGCAATATTTTTTTATTTCCTCTAGTGCATTCTTCCTGCTCTAGTGCCGAGTTCTTTCAAGAATTTCTCTTCATAGTCTAGCCACTCTTGCCAGCGATTCGTTACCCATTTCTCTTCGTGATATTCTTTGGCCAGCCCTAGAAACATCTTGTAGTGACCAGCTTCTGATACCATTAATTCATGATAAAACTCCCTTAAACTTTCATCTGATATCTCAAGAGAAAGCAAGCGGAAACGTTCACAACTTCTGGCTTCAATTAAGGCGCACATTAATAGTTTGTCTGCAAGCATTTCTGATGGATTTGCGGCTCTACCTTTAATGAGAAATTTCCGTAAGCCTCCGACGTATTCATCTTTTCGTTGCTCGCCTAATTCTAAATTGCGTTTTCTTAGTTCTGCTAAAACCATTCTGAAATGCGACCATTCTTCACTTACCACTGGACTCAATTCATCCACTAACTTGTGTTTGTCTGGGTATAGCTGAATCATTGAAATGCAAGTCGATGCTGCTTTTTGTTCACAGTATGCATGATCACTTAAGATGCTTTGTAAATCCATTTCTGCTAAATTTACCCAACGAGGATCAGTCGCTAACTGTAAGCCTAGTACGCGCTTATCTTTTATTTCCATTTTTATTTATTATTATTTATTCATAACGCAAAGATTCAATCGGATCCACACGACTTGCTTTAATGGCTGGATAAATTCCAGCAACAAGACCAACAATTAGGCAAAAGGTAATACCTCCAAAAATCCAATTCCATGGAATAATAAAAGGTCCGTTCAATGAAAAAGAAACAAAATTTCCAAGAACGATTCCCAATAGTATTCCCAATATTCCTCCTAGTAAACAAATTACAATAGCCTCGGCCATAAATTGAATCAATATCGTTTTATCTCTTGCTCCTAATGCTTTGCTAACACCTATTTCTCTTGTTCGTTCAGCAACGGTAACAAGCATTATGTTCATCAAACCTATTGCTGCACCAATTAAAGTAATTGCTCCAATAATATAGGCGGCCCACTCCACGTAAAATAAATTGCCAATAAATAGACTCGCTAATTTATCACTGCGGAGCATTTCGAAATTCTCTTCTTCGTGGAATGCCAATTTGCGAACTGCTCGCATGGTACCAGTAGCTTCTGATACTGCACCGTCTAATAATTCAGCTTGTGCTACTGCTACTCGAATGTTGTATGTTGCTACTGCTTGATTGAAATTTGTTCTTCCATTTGTCAAATTTATGAAGCAAGCATTTCCCGAATTAGAAATTCCACTGGAGCCCTGATCTTCAAGAATTCCAATCAGTTGATATTTTTTATTATTTACGGAAATAGTCTTTCCGAGAGCCTTTTCTTTATCATCAAAAAGTGTTTCTGCAATGCTATTTCCGATAATACAAGTTGAGCGTCCATTGGTGATTTCATTAGAAGAAAAATTACGACCATAGGAAAGATTCAATTCACTTACCGGTAAATGGTTTTCGTCTATCGCATTTACAAAAATACTCGGTGTTGTTTCTTTTTCTCGATAAGAAACAGTAGCTAGCATTGCAGCAGTAAATGAGATACTTGTTTTTGCAGGATAGGAGAAACGATCCTTAAATTGTAAGGCTTCCTGGAAAGAAATAGTAGGTGCATCTTTCCCTTTTCTCGGCCCATGTCCCATGCGTACCCCTGAACCCGTTTTTACAATGGAAAAGGAATTTCCACCCAATAAAGACAGACTGTTTGAAAGTGAATCCTTGATGGCATCAACTGAAGTTAGAATGCCCACTAAGGCACTAATCCCTATTGCAATAATGGACAGCGTCAAACCTGAGCGAAGTTTGTTTCCCCAAATTGCTTTAAGTGCTAAGCGAATGTTATCGACTGTGCCCATTGTTTGCGCAAGATACAAAGTAGCATTTCAATGTGCTAGGCTTACAGGTTCTAAGACATAACTACCAGTTTCGGTGTCTTTTTTGCTTTTATGATGTGTCAGCTTGACACACAAAATCCTTGATTTTCAATCTGCTGAATGCCCCGAGAATGCAGGCAAGAGCGACTTGAATCCATTATCTTTGCAGCTCAATTAGAAAATTTACAAACAAAAAATAAATCAAATGGCGTTTGATATCGGAATGATAAAGGCGGCGTATGACAAATTACCAGCTCGTATCGAAAAAGCGAGAGGTGTTTTGAATCGCCCATTGACCTTAATCGAAAAAATACTATACACCCATTTGGATCCATCGCAAGAGATGAGTGATTTCCCGCGTGGAAACTCTTATGTTGATTTTGGTCCAGATCGAGTGGCTATGCAGGATGCGACTGCGCAAATGGCACTTTTGCAATTTATGCAAGCGGGTAAGAAGAAGGTGGCTGTTCCTTCTACAGTGCATTGCGATCACTTAATCCAAGCGAAAGCTGGAGCAGTTACTGACTTAGAAATTGCAAAAGATGTGAACGGAGAAGTTTACAGTTTCCTTTCGCAAGTTTCAAACAAATACGGGATTGGATTTTGGAAGCCAGGTGCTGGTATTATTCACCAAGTAGTTTTGGAAAATTATGCATTCCCTGGAGGTATGATGATTGGTACTGACTCGCACACAGTGAATGCTGGTGGCCTGGGAATGATTGCGATTGGAGTAGGTGGTGCTGATGCTGTTGATGTAATGGCTGGAATGGCTTGGGAATTGAAAATGCCTAAGTTGGTAGGAGTGAAGCTTACTGGAAAGATGAGTGGCTGGACTAGTGCCAAAGATGTCATCTTAAAAGTAGCTGGAATCGTAACTGCTAAAGGAGGAACTGGAAAGATCTTGGAATACTTTGGCCCTGGAGCTGAGAGCATTTCTTGTACAGGTAAAGGAACCATTTGTAACATGGGTGCTGAGATCGGTGCCACTACTTCTTTGTTTGGTTACGATGCTTCAATGAAGCGATACTTAGACTCAACAGACCGTGAAGATGTTTCTGCTTTAGCTGAAACGGTGAAAGCACATTTGACGGGAGATCCTGAAGTCTATGCAAACCCAGAAAAGTATTTTGATGAAGTCATTGAAATTGACTTGTCAACGCTAGAGCCGCACATCAACGGTCCATACACACCAGATTTGGCAACTCCTATTTCAGAATTTGCAGCAGCTGTAAAGAAAAACAATTGGCCACAGAAGTTGGAAGTTGGATTGATCGGTTCTTGTACGAACTCTTCGTATGAGGATATCGACAGAGCTGCTTCTTTAGCTAAGCAAGCAGCAGAAAAGGGATTGACAGCGAAGTCAGAATTTACGATTACTCCTGGTTCTGAGCAAGTGCGCTATACCATTGAAAGAGACGGGCAGCTAGACATCTTTGCCAAAATTGGAGGAGTGGTTCTTGCCAATGCTTGCGGACCTTGTATTGGACAATGGGCACGTCATACAGATGATCCTGATCGTAAGAATTCGATCATTACTTCTTTTAATCGAAACTTCTCTAAAAGAAATGACGGAAATCCGAACACGCATAGTTTCGTAGCTTCTCCTGAGATTGTTACGGCTATGGCAATTGCTGGCGATTTGGGTTTTAATCCATTAACGGATACGCTGACAAATGACAAGGGTGAGAAGGTGAAATTTGAAGAGCCTACTGGCTATGAATTACCTCCTGCAGGATTCGATGTCAAGGATCGCGGGTTCCAAGAACCAGTTGCGGATGGAAGCGGTATCGAAATTAAGGTGAATCCTGAATCAAAGCGCTTGCAATTGCTAGAGCCTTTTGCAGCTTGGGATGGAAAGAGCTTAAAGAATATGCCAGTGTTGATCAAAGCGCTCGGAAAGTGTACTACAGATCACATTTCGATGGCAGGTCCTTGGCTAAAATTCCGTGGGCATCTCGACAATATTTCGGAGAATACCTACACTGGAGCAGTTAATGCGTTCAACGAGAAAACGAACACGGTCAAGAATCAATTGACTGGCGAGTATGGGGCTGTTCCAGCAACTGCTAGAGCTTACAAAGCTGCTGGTTTAGGCTCTGTTGTATTTGGCGATGAAAACTTAGGAGAAGGATCTTCTAGAGAGCATGCAGCTATGCAACCAAGACACTTGGGAGTGCGAGCGGTGATCGTCCGTTCTTTTGCTAGAATTCATGAAACAAACTTGAAGAAGCAAGGAGCGCTGGCACTAACTTTCGCAGATAAATCGTCTTACGATAAAGTGAGAGAAGATGATAGAGTAGATATCTTGGGCTTAGAATTCTTTGCACCAGGAGCTCCGCTTACAATCGTCTTGCACCACAGCGATGGCACGATAGAAGATTTCAAAGTAAATCACAGCTATAACAAAGCGCAGATTGAGTGGTTCCATAAGGGAAGTGCATTGAATAAGATAAAAGAGGACAACGCCTAAGCGTTGTAGTACTTTTAATAAGAACGAAGAAAGGGCTGCCCATAGGGTGGCCCTTTTTGCTTTTCGGAAGCTATGAAAAGCATTCCTTTTTTGCGCTATTTGTGAAACCATATAGCTTGTTTAGCGTAACACAAATACCCCAAAGTATGATCTTGAAAGATCAACACTCCCCAATAGTGAGCCCACAGTTTCCTAGTCAGTTTTACATAGGTAGTTCTACATCTTATAATAAATAAAAATATGAAATCACGATAGTGACCGTCATATGTTTCAATTGTCTTATATAGGTATTGAGGGAAAGCCTCTCTTAGCG
>CALFBW010000216.1 GCA_937951415.1 uncultured Chitinophagales bacterium
TTGGTGCAAAACCGCCCCCGTTTAATTCGAGAAATTGAGCCACTTTGTGCCGCCATTGTATTGGCCTACCAACCGGGACATGAAGGAGGACAAGCCATTGCTGATGTAATTTCAGGAGTAATAAATCCTAGTGGCAAACTGCCAATAACTTACCCAAAATTCCCGAACACGCTGATCACTTATGATCATAAGGCGACCGAAAAATTAGATCAAGGATTTGGAATGAATGCATTTCAACCACAGTACGAATTTGGTCATGGTCTGTCTTATTCAGATTTTGAATACCAAAACCTCACCGTAAGCAGCGATACCTTAAAGGGCGATGCAATGCTAAAAATCAGTGTGGAAGTAGTGAATAAAAGTGAACTTGATGGAAAAGAATCTGTTCTCTTATTTGTAAGTGACAAAGTAGCTTCTATCGTTCCTTCTACAAAAAGATTACGGGCATTCGATAAGAAAACCATTGCCGCTGGAAGTACTGAAAAATACACTTTTACGATTGCAGCCAAAGATTTAGCTTTTATAGGAATTGATAATAAATGGGTCACCGAAGAGGGATGGTTTGATATTAGCATTGGCAACTTGACCGATAAATTTTATTACACGAAATGATTAAGTATTTAAATAGATATTTATTCCTAGCGATCATCGTTTTAGCAGGCTTAAGTGCTTGTGAACAATCTGATCCTCCACCCCTGCCCGATTTTGGCAGAGAAGGAGAATTGGTCAGTTTCAGTGGTTTCGATTGGATTGTAAAAGGCAACGGACAATTACAAGGTCCTGGTCCTAATTACTTTTCTAAGCGCGAGGAAGACATCTTCTTAGACAGTAATGGATTCTTGCATCTAAAAATTGACCAACAAAATGGCGTGTGGCACAGTACAGAAGTGGTGTCGGTTGATACAATGGGCTACGGAGAATACACTTGGACGGTAGAAGGAGATTTTGTTTCCATGCCCGAAAATATTGTTGTTGGCTTGTTTACTTGGGACAGCAATACCTTTTATTCAGATGGAAACAGCGAGGTGGATATTGAATTTTCCAAGTGGGGAAATGCTTCTCAAAACAATACGCTACAATACGGTGTACAACCTATTGCTTTCAGTCAATTTTTCGCAGAGCGCGTACATAAACCAGCTGGATCAGCCTCTATTATGAACGGGGTTTCTACCCACTCCTTTATTTGGACCGACTCCCTGATTAGTTGGAAGTCTTATGAAGGTTCAACGGTGACTGAAGAGGCTTTGCGTTACGAGTGGGAGTTTGATTTAAACAACCCACCTCGTGTGAAAGAAGAGGGAGGTCAATCCTCACAACCCATTGTTATTCCTGCTCCAGGAAATACAACGAATGCTAGAATCAACTTGTGGATATTAACAGGAATTAATCCAGTGATATCGAGTGGAATTCCACCCGAATTAATTATTAGAAAATTTAATTACGAAGCTTTATAAATAAAAATCAATGAAAAGATTATTTACATTATTTGCCCTCCTAGTATCAGGAGTTTGTTTAGCACAAGAAGGTGAAATCACCTTTGTGGTGGATATGAATAACTATGCTGGTGGCCAAACGCTAGGGGCTGACAACGTCTACGTCAATGGCGTATACAATTCATGGTGTGGCGACTGTAATCCTTTAACCGACGATAATGGCGACGGTGTTTATGAAGGAACGTACTCTTTACCATTAGGATTAAATGAATACAAATTTACCGTCAACGGCTGGGACGACGATGAAGCATTAACGGCTGGCTCTTTTTGTACCATTACCGTTGGTGAAAATACCAATCGTTTAGTCAATGTCACTGGTGCTGCCACCTTGGCAACGGCCTGTTGGGCACAGTGCACCACTTGTGATGGAGCTGGTGAAGCTTCTGGTGGAATGGTGACACTTTCCGTAGACATGAATGAATACGATGGCGGGCAGTTCCTAACTCCTGACAATGTATCGGTAGCGGGCTCCTTTAATAACTGGTCAGGAGATGCAAATTTCATGAGCGATGCCGATGAAGATGGCGTTTATGAAATTACTGTGATGATGGAAGCCGGTGCGCAAGATTATTTATTTACAGTAAACAACTTTACAGATACAGAAGGCATGTCAGCTTCGGCGACTTGTGTTGTTGCATTTGGTGAATTTGTTAATCGTGTGACCGTAGTAGATGGCGACCAAACCGTTCCTACCGTTTGTTGGAATTCTTGTGATGCTTGCGGAGTGGTTCAAGCCCAAGACGGAGACATTAGCTTGTCAGTCGACATGAACGATTATTCAGGAAGCCAAGATTTGAGCAGCTCAACAGTTTATGTTAGCGGTGCTTTCAATAGCTGGTGTGGAACTTGTGATCCATTGGCTGACGATAATGGAGATGGCGTTTACGATGCTGTTATTTCTTTTCCTGCTGGCTCTCAACAATTCAAATTCACCATCAACGATTGGACGGATGAGGAAAATTTGACAGAAGCAGGTGATTGTACATTTACCGATGGAGAATTCACGAACAGAATCATTGAGGTAGATGGAGATGCCACCTACGAAACTACTTGTTGGGAATCTTGCGCAGCATGTGGCGAATCGGGCATCGAAGAAATGAATACCATTTCGGCAAACATGTACCCTAATCCAGCTACCGACTTCTTACGCATTGAAGTAAAAGAAATCATTGAAGTAGTTCAAGTTCTTGACCTAGCAGGAAAAACGGTAATTTCTCTTAATGCAGTTGATCAGCCAACGACAAGTATTGATTTGAATGAGCTAAGTAGCGGCGTATACTTTGTTAATGTCCAAACTGCTTCCGGACAAGCAACAGAGCGTATTGTCAAAAAATAAATTGGAGCTTATCCCTCTATAGGGAGGCCGCAGCTTTGTTAAAAGCTGCGGTTTTTTTATGCCCTATCCTTTGATTTTCTTTCCAACGCAAGTATTCTATTGAATAGTAAAGTTGTTCAATAAAATGGGCTTCTCCTCAATCAGAGGAGAAGCCCATTTCTACTTTTGTAGAATTACAATTACTTCTTCACAAACCGCTCTATTGCGATACGCTCTTCTTTTCCACTAAAGACTTCTAAAAAATAGATGCCTGAATCGAAGGTCGATATGTCTAATTCGACCGTATTAATATTATCGTAGCTCTTTTCTAAAATCAGTCTTCCGTCAAGACCTATAATTCGAATCTCAAGTCTTTCGAAGTATTCTGGGAATGCTAGAG
>CALFBW010000217.1 GCA_937951415.1 uncultured Chitinophagales bacterium
GTCAAGGTAGCGGTCGAAGCACAGGGGTTGGTGTCAGGGGTAAATAAAAAAGTAAAAATTCCGGCAGTACCCGTATTTATCGCCATATCCCAATTTCCTGTTACACCCTCATTCGAAGTTGTTGGTAAAGTCGGTGCAGTATCTCCCACACATAAATTAGGGATTATATTAAAGGTTGGGACAATTGCCGGATCAACAGTAACAGTCACGGTAGCGGTCGAAGCACACGGGTTGGTGTCAGGAGTAAATAAAAAAGTGAAAATTCCCGCAGTACTCGTATTTATTGACATATCCCAATTTCCTGTTACACCCTCATTTGAAGTTGTTGGCAAAGTCGGTGCTGTATCTCCCACACATAAATTGGGGGTTATATTAAAGGTTGGAATAGTAGCCGCATTTACGTTGATCACCATTGGTGTTGTTGTCGCACATTGATTCGCATCGGGAGTAAATACGAAAGTAAATACACCCACAGTGCTCGTATTTATTGGTAGATCCCATGTTCCTGTAATTCCCTCGATAGAGCTCGTTGGTAATGTTGGAGCAGTATCTCCCTGACAGAGATCTGGAATTTGTGCAAAAGTTGGAGTAGCTATTTGATAAGTATGTTCATTTACCGCATCGGTGTCATTATCTAAAAGATCTACAAATGAGGCAAGGGCAGCGCAGTCATCCTTCAAATGATGATCTAGCCAGGGACATAAATATTCATCGCGCAAATCTTGCTGTTGTGTTCTTGATATTCCAAAACTCCCATTATCACCCAAGTCGCAAAGAAAGTTGACATCGGCAAAATAGCAATGCGCTCCTCCTGTGAAATTTACATAGGCTTTTTCTGCACTCAATAAATTATCGTACATCAGTTCGCTATTAGCAGCAGGAGGCGAAACCCCATCTTGTCCACCTACCATTAAGAGACTTGGTAAACTAATATTTGGGCAATTCGCAATGGCAGATGGATTGGTATCAGCGGCTCCCATGCCAAACAAACAAGTGATCAGAGGATTGATTGGGTCGATGAGAAAAGTAGCTCCACCTCCCATCGAATGTCCGCCTACAGCGTATCTACTTTCCACGTGCTGAAAGAAAGTAGAAGATGGATCAGTATTTTCTAATTCCATAGCCGTGGGCATATAATTCAAATCTTCGGCAAAATTTGGATGGCTCGGGAATGGGAAAACTGAAGATTCCGTTTTTGGCAAAACCACAATGTATCCTTTCGGAACCAAAACATTCCACAGGTTACTGTAAGCGTCGTAGCCCATTCCAAACCCATGCCCAATGACGACAACGGGAAAGCTTCCAGGGGCGTGTGCTACATTATCGCCGCCGGTGGTAGCAGGGTAGTAAATTTCTACCCCGATGTTTCTGCTGCGGTTGGGGTCGTTAAAGGTGTCGGTAACATGTCCAACTTGAAATTGCGCCGAGAGCAGCAATGGACAGAACAGTAAGACAATTGAAAGAATAAATGCGAAATTTTTCATGGCTTAGGTTTTGGGCTGCTCCTAAGATCGTGGAAGTTTCGCAAATGACCTAACTAAATCAATGAAATTCAATTTATTGCGCGTAATCTTTCGATTTTTCTGCGAGGAACAATCTGAACAACGAACAAGAAAATGAGCAATTGATAGAACAAGATTCCGAAATTGCTTTCTCCGAAAATGCCAAATTCTGTGATGCTGTTAATAAATATGGGAATGTAAATGAAGGCGAAAAAGAGCTGCAAGGGTCTTGATGTCGAGATTATCACATTGCGAAAAGTAAAAAGCATTTGGAATAAAACGATCACGCCACCAACGAGGCCTAAGTTCATTAAGACTTGAATAAAAGTGTTGTGTGTCATTTTTGCCGCATAGGTGTGTACACTAGAAAAATAGTCCGTCCATGCTATGCGCATAAAGCCGAATCCGAAGTAGGGTGATTGCGACAGGCCTTCGGTAAGCAGTGCTTTCCAAAAGGGGATTCTTCCCGTCATCGAAAGTACTTCTTGTAAATCTCCTTGTTTAACAATGATGTTAGACACAACATAAGGGAAGGCCAAAAAGCCGCCAATGACTGCTGCTAATTGTATTTTTTTATTGCCAGAAATAAGTAAATAAAGGCCTATAATTAGCAGACCACCTCCTAGAGAAGAACGAGAGCCGGTAAGGATCAGGGCGTACAAAAAGACGGGTGCAAAAACAAGCATCATTTTCCAGCAGCGTTCATAATTCCATTGAAAAAGGAGCGCTGCAAAACCTACCATGCTCAACATGCCCATCTCATTGGGATTCATCATAAATCCTCCTAATCGGGCGACTTCTCCTCCGTGTGTTAGCCGCATAAATTTGTCGGGATTAATGAAAGAGCCGATGAGAAATACTAAACAGAGCGCAAAGATGGACTTGCTTAAATGCATGGACAATTCTATGCCTGGAATACTTTCTTTATCGCGAGTGAGTTGTAGAATGCCTAGTAGGCCCACCACGAAAAAGAGGCTTTCGCTAGTCATGAATAACTGCAAAATGGAGTAGGAGGGATTTGTGGACCAAAAAACACTGCACACTCCTAAAATCAAATAGAATAAGTAGGCAACTGGAGAAAGTATATTTTCGAAAAGTAAAACTTTACTCTTTCTCTTATTAAGCAACATTCCTAGGAGAAGTACGACTCCTCCCGTGCTTAAGAGCCGCAATATGATTTTGAGTAAACGAGTAATCGCAATAGATTCTGATAAGGTAAAAAACCCTAGAATCTTGAGAAACATCAAGCAGACTAAAATGATATGTAAGCTTCTTTTTGACATTTTTATTAAGCAGACTTACTCTTTTTAAGGCAAATTATTCCAGATGCTGATCTCTCTAGGCTGCATATTTTTCTAGCATCTTTTCTGCCACAAATTGCCAACTGAATTGCTCTTTTATCATTTGACTGGCATTTTGTCTATAGCTTTCAATGGCTCCTGATTTTTTGAGTTTTTCTATAGATTTCATTGCTTCCGCAACTTCTTGGGCTGTATTATTTTCTAGAATAAAACCACATTTATTGGCTTCAACAAAACGCGCCAAATTTGTAGGGATACTGATGATTACAGGAATTGCCATGCCCAAAGCTTCTAAAACTGCGGTAGGCATTCCCTCATAATGCGAGGTGTGTAAAAAGGCGTCGAAGGTTTTGAAAAAATCATCTTTTGCTTCTCCGTAAACGGCTCCTTCAAAGTGAATGTCGCTTTTACTTTGATAATACTCTGACTGTTTTAGCAGTGCATCCATATCTGGTCCTTTTCCTAGTAAGACCAATGTTCCTTTTCCGCCAAGTTCCGTTTTATATTTTTCAAATCCTTCTAGGAGAATATCTAAGCCTTTGTGATCGATGGCAATTCTACCACAATATCCAAAAGTGGGAACCACTGCTGCAGTTTGTGAGCTGTCAACCTCCATGGGAATCATTCCATTCTGGAAAAACCATTTATTGGGGCTGCTGTGAATTTTGTTTAAATGCTCTAATTCGCTTTCTCCCACCAGGTGTACTATGTCAGCATCCTTTAGGACTTGCTTTTCGAACAAACGAAAGTATCCTTGCTTTTTTAATGGGCTTCGCAGCATTGCCAGTTTATTGTAAGTCCCGTGTGATGAAAGACAGAATTTGATACTGCGCTTTTTTAGAATTCTTGTAGCGGTATAAAAGGCAGGAACGAATCCACCATGAATATGGAAATAGGTCTCTGGGTTTACTGCTTCTAGTTTTTTCTTTAAATCGCTATCAATTCCAAAGGGTATTTTTTGGGTAGCAAAACTGTAAGTAAGAAAGGGGCGACCACTTAAAAAATCGGCTTTTTCTGGATGGGGCGTAATGCCCCAAATTTCCACTTGATGGCCGAGTTTGTGTTGTGCTTTGCTGAGTTGATGCACTACCTTGTTCACGCCATTGGCTCGATCAGGATTTGCCTTCCCCAGAATTAAGTGTATGATTCGCATGCTGCTTTGGATTTTCTTTGAAAGAGGAATAATAGTGCAAGTAAATTGATCACTTGTACGCTGAACAGTAAAATGAAGGTGCCCATAATGCCCATGGAATTAATCATCGGATAGCTGAGGAAAAAGGCAACAGCAGCGGTTATTAGGTAAATGCCAAATAAGCCTTTTGTTTCTTCCATAGCTAAAATTGCAAATCGCAATGGGCTAATGAGAATCACTAACATTTGAATGATGCAAAATATTCGTACTGTTAGGATTTCTGTGCTGCCTATAGTTCCGTAAATCCAAGGAAGTAAATACGGCGCTGAGATTAGAATAATAAGTAAAGCAGGAAATGAAAATAGTACCAGTTTTCCAGTGGCGTACTCTGTATATTTTCTAAGAGCAGTTGCCCCATTCCGTTGGTAAATTGCTGAGGCACTTTGAGGAATTAGATTTTCTATCGTCAATAAGAGTACGCTCACTATACCAGTAATGTGTTGTGCTATTTTTATGGCTCCTAGGGCAGCTGGCCCTAAAATGCTTCCTGTTGCGAGTAGTATAAAGTTGCCCGAAAGCCATTGCACTCCTGCTTTGTTGATTAGCCACTTTGAATAGTCAAAACATTCTAAGGCAGTTTTTCTTACAGTTGTTATCGACGCCCATTTATTTTTCAATACGCCAACTTGAATACTGGAAATAATGAATTGAAGTACATGTGCAGCAATGAGTAGCAGTAAGATGTACTCCAAGTAGAATTGTTGAGTAAAATAGAAATATACTAGCCCGATTAATTGAATGAAGGAGCAGATTCCCCCGCTCAAAGCCGTAGAAAGTGCTTGCTTTTTTAGATATAAACTCTTTCGTAGAAATTCATTGCTGAGGTAAAAGAAGGAGAATAAAAACGCGAGCAAAATGAATCGACCATCAGAAACGGTTCCCATTGATTTTAAATAAAGAGGGAGTGCTAGGGTGCTAAGGGTACTGGCAAGAAAGACGCTGACGCCATTTAGTTGATACATGTTTTGGACAAAAACTTCGAGTTGCTCTTTTTTTCCACCCAGTACCATCAAGGGCCGAATGATGTATGCTTGTAAAAAGGAACCAGCCGTTAAAGTAAATAGAAAGATGATGGAGAAAAGTCCAAGATCTTCTAGAGAAAGAAAACGAGCAACAAATAGTACTAAGAAGAAACTCGTTCCGCTCAGTACTAGTTGATCTGCTAAGGCGATATATTTTTGAGGAATGCTCATTTGGCCAAAGCTTTGTATGATGCATGCTTACTTGGTGATTTTTTATAAAACCCTCCATTCGTCAGTTTAGAAAAAAGGGAAGTGGGTTTTCGCAAGCTTAGAATCACCTTTCTAGGTTTTTTTTCTAGTTCTGATTCGAGTAAACCTAATTCTTTCTTTTTAAGTTTATTGCCAGACCCTAAGAGAACATGATGGCTGAATAATTTTGCAGTAGGACGAAGTGAATTAGTCATGCTCAATTGAGGGAATTGAACCAAGATGCAATCATAGTCTAATTGTGCTTCTTTAAGTAGAGATGAGAAGTTTTTATGAAGATCAAGACGGCTGCTGCTCGTTCCTGTATTTTTTAATAGATCAAACTTCTCTTTCTTTATTAGAGTATTTTTAATAGAATTCTTTCTATTTAGCACAGATAACAAGCCTTTTCCGTTCGAGTTTTCTCGATCTAGTAAATCTATGGCTAAGGTCTTATATCCAGAATCTACGAGAGCTTCAGCCAGTCCAAGAAAGCTGGAATCACTAAATTTGTCTTCCTTTAAGGGAATAAAAGCAATAGTATTTCCTTGCTTCTTTTTGGAGCTTGCGATCTCCTGGATAATGGTATTGAAATTAGCGTTTTTTGCCAAGTCTTTTGTCAATGCATCTAGGGGAAGTAAGGCCTTGATCGACTCTGAGTCGCTAAATCCTGCAAATAAAATGTGTAATAGATAAGCCAATAAACAACCTAAAAGAAAACCTGCGAAGCCTCCAATGATGCAAAGGAATTTTCCGTTGGGAGATACAGCTTCTTTGGGTGTTTCTCCATATTGTAGAATGCGGTGAAAGGAAATACTAGAAGCCTCAGCGATTGCAGCATCCATTCTCTTTTCTGTCAAAAAATTATAAGTGTCATTGTAGTGGCGAAAATCTCTTTCCAAAACTACCAGTTGTCTTTGTTGGCTTGGCATTCCGGCAATACGCTCTTGATGACTTTCTATAGCCGCCTGAATATTGTTGTAGCGGGTTTTCATGTCTTTTTTTGTATTCGAAATACTGTTGGAGATATATTCGCTTATTTCCTGAATATTGTTGTCTAAAGCGATGATATCAGGGTGTTGAGGCTGCAAGCTTTTCAATAATTCGTTTTTCTCGCTGTAATATGATTGGAGTTTCTTGACCATCTCCGTATAAAGCAAATCTCCAAAACCCGATTGTGGTGCGCTTTGTGAAAATATGCGCCCATCTTTCATGTAGTTATTCAGCTCAGTCATGGCTGCTTCGTTCATGCTAATGTTGTCAAGCTGTAATTCCAGTTGAGCAATTTTTCGAAGATCAGTTTCACTCTGAATGTCTAAGTCAATAATCTTGTTATTTAGCTTGTACTCTTCTAATTTTTTCTCGGCACCTTGTAGTTTTTTTTCAACACCTGCAATCTGCTTGTCGAGGAAGCCAATGGTGCTGCCTGCAGCTTTCTTTTTCTGACTTACTTGATCAGAAACATATTCTTCGGCAATGGCATTAACAATAGCGTTAGTCTTTTCCGCTATAGGCGAACTGTAGCTAATTCTTATAATAGGCACATCCTTATCTTTTGCCATGATATCCAAGCCATTGCTCTTAATATCTTTTGCAATTTGATGAGGAGTTTGAATCTTAAAGCGGAATTTTCCTGTGTAATCAATGGTTTCTCTTTCTGCGATAAGTTCTTCGTTTTTATCAATTTTTAGTTGGATACCTTCTAGTGGCATCCATCGACCTAGAATGCCAGTTGAATCACTGCCAAGTTTGCCAGAACTTAAATGGAAACTGGTATCCGATTTAATTTCAATTTCGATGGGATGATTGTATAGTGCAGAATCTAGAATTGTATATTCAATCAGAATAGGCGCATCGTTCCAAATGGGACTGTCTTTTATTTTTCCTATTCTTGTCAGATTTAGTTCTAGTCCCTTTTCTTTCACTGCGTTTTCTAGCAGTTCTAAGGATTTCAATACTTCTACTTCAGTTGCTATCTTGTGAGAAGTAGAAAATATGTCGAAGTCCTTGTACAGAGCAGCATCGGCGATACCGACATTCTTGTCGTCTATCTTTATGATGGCTGTACTTTCGTAAGTTGGTGTTAAATAGGGAATGCTTTTCTTTACTAAAAGAACGCCAATGATACAGCATATGATGATCAAGGGTGAACCCTTAATCAATGGTGTCAGCAGTTTTTTTATGTCTGAAAAATCAATCATTCTTTGGTGTCGAACCGAGTCTTACAAGACTTGAATTAGTAAAAGAATAGTAGTGATTGCTCCAGAAAGAGGAATTAAAACTGGAGACTTTCTCACCATGTTTTGGCTTTTCTGACTAGGCACATAGAGTACATCGCCTTCCTGCATTATGAGCTGATGTTGCTGCACTGCGCTCATCTTCGTAAGGTTGATGGGATAGTCAATAGTTTCTCCATTGATGGTCCGCATTAATCGAAGTTCACGAGTGTCGGCGAAAAAACTTGTTCCACCTGCCAGCGCTAGAATGTCGGAAATATTGTAGCGTTCCTTTTCGAGCAATATTTTACCCGGCTCTAAAACTTCACCTAATACCGTAATTTCTCGATTGTGAATTTTGATCACTACTAGGGGGTCAACAATGATTTCTTCGTAGCGTTCCTTTAACAGCTTCTGCGCTTCTTCAACGGTTTTTCCAGCAATAGAAATAGGTCCTAATTGTGGGAGTTCTACTTGGCCCGAAGACGGAATCATAATCCATTTCCCATAGACTTCATTAGAACTGTAGACGCTAAATAGAGAGCCTACACTAAGTTCATCGTGGCCCCAAATACTGATGCTGATTTTGTGATCGACTTTAAGTCTGATTTGGTTTTGCACAGAAGAACTGTTTTCCGGAGGAGCTTCTTCGAGAGACGCTACTGCATAATCACGCTCTGCCTTTTTGTGGTTTTCGAAAAGTTCAGGAGCGTTTTCTTCAACGGCTGAGGATTCTTGAAAATAGTTGTAATTTTTACAACCTGAAGAAAGGAAGAGAATCACTGTCAATAAAAGCATTGGCATCCAATGAGAAATCTTTTTTAATCCCCTATTTAAAAAGCTATCTGTTTCTTTCGTGAAATTCTTTTGTTCTTTTTGGACTCTAATTTTATTTATTAGTAAATCCAACTGCTCAAAAGCCGACTCATTTTTTTGAAGATACTCATGCCCGCGTTTCATTTGATCTATGGCAACTTGTACTTTTTCTTGACCTGATAGCATTATGAAGTGCGCACTTGGACATTGACGTTCCAAGACTTTGATGAGGTCTTGGCCAATAATACCAGGTAGTCCTTGGTCTACTATAAATAGATCAGGCTGCTCTTCTAGTTGTACCAGGCATTCTTGACCATTTTCGAAATGTTGGACAGTATTGTTTCCATCTCTTTGCAAGGCAAAGCAAACGAGTTCAGCAAAGAGAGGATCGTCTTCAATAAGAATGATTTTTAAGCCTGTATTTTGAGATATCTTGCTCATGGTAATTTATTGAAGAATCAGTAAGGTGATTACTGCCAGTATAAGCGCTACACCTACAATGAACCAACCCATGTTGTGATCGGTTTTCTCTTTTTCTAGTTTTTGATTTTTACGGTCTAGTAATGAAATGTTTTCTAAATCTTTGATGCTCTTTCGCAATTTGTTAAAGGCACCTTTTTCTTTCACTATAAAGTCAGAGCCATGATCCCGTAATATTTTTACAGCTTGTTCAATATCGTCCATGGCTGTTAAGAAAATTACTGGCGGAAAAAAGCCACGTTCGTTTATAGCTCTTTTTAATTCTAAGCCTGTAATGCTTTTTGTTTTTCCATCTCCATCAAGATGGTAATCGAGAATCATTAGATCTGTGTCATCGCTGAGGTTGTCGAGCACACTATTCGCACTTTCGAATAATTGAATTTCTCGATCAGGAAAATGTTCCTTAAGATTTTTTATCAGGAGTTGACCGAAGAACGGATCATCTTCCACTAGTTGAATTTTACGCAAGCTCATAGTCGATTCTTAATCCGTTTCAAATTTTGTATGCCGACCAATAAATCTATTGGTCTTTAAGATCTCTTCTGCATTACTATTTACAGTATTTAGTTCCTTTCTAATTTTTCTTTCTTCGTTTAAGTAAATCCAATTATAGCTTAAAAGTGCTAAGACAATAATCACGAAGAAGCCCGCATTTGCATTCATGAATCGACCAGCTGTTATTGCAACCAATAGCAGTGCAATCTGTGCAATCCATATTTTTGTACTGGTTTGTTTTGCTTCATTTTTTAAGCGCAACAAAATGTGATGGAGATGTGCACGATCTGCAGAAAAAGGTGATCTGCCCGTGAAAATTCTCAAGAATGCCACTCGAGTTAAGTCAATTAACGGGATAGCTGTACATGCGAGCGCAGCCAAATTCAGAGAACTAGAATGACTAGACTGTAGAATTAGAAGAACGAACACTGCCGTCCAAAATCCGATAATGGTTGATCCGCAGTCTCCCATAAAAACGCGCGCAGGATTGACGTTGTAAAATAGAAATGCAAAGAGAGAAGCTGCGAAAGCAATAGCAATAAACGCCATTAAGGTTTGACCACTAATAAATAGAGCCACTCCTGTGAAAAATGCAGTTATAAACCCTAATCCACCAGCTAAACCATCGACCCCATCCATGAAATTAAAGGCATTTATTAAAGCTACAATTAGGAAGACGCTGATTCCTTGTACTAGAACCAATGGGATGGTTCCAACTAGTGGAATGTTTGGACTTAAATATATCCCGGAAGCAACGACTGCTAAAGCCGATAATACTTGAATAGATAATCGAATAAGCGGTTTTACCATCTTAATGTCGTCAATCAGGGAAACAATAAAAAGCAATACTGCTCCAGCTCCTACGAATAGTATTTGCTTTGAGTGATCTAAAAATCCAGAATAAAGCAGCGCTGGAAGTAAACCCAATACGACTGCTAGGCCACCGAGGTAAGGGGTTACTTTGCTATGCTTTTTTCTGCCACCCGGCCGATCCACGATGTCTCTTTTGAGAGCAAAGCGGATAATGCTGGGCATCATTCCAAAGCAAATGCTAAATCCAAGCGCTGCAAATAAAAGAAGTAGTTGTAATCCTTCCATATTCTGGGGAGTTTGACCTTCCGTTCTCCGCGATTACGCGGCGGCGGTCTGCGTTTTTTTAGTTTGTTTCTGAGATTTTACTGTGCTAGATTCTTGTAGGAACAGGCCTTCGTAAAGTCCGGTAATTCGTTTCCAGGTGTAGCGTCTGTTGGCAATATTTTTCATTGTGAGCCCATCTTCGATCCATAGCTCACTATTGCTCATCAAAAAATCCAAATCGGCAGCAGTCTCAAAGTACTTCGCTTGATTTTCTGTGGTTTCTCGATTAAAGGAAACATCGAACGCTAAAACGGGTAAAGCAAAAGCCATGGCTTCGACCAAAGAAGGGTTGGTGCCTCCTGCAGAATGGCCGTGTATATAAACTAGTGCATTGGATCGAATCATGTCAATCGTCACACGATTGTAGATAGGATCTAAGAGGTGAAGATTAGCGCAATCTGCATATTTGTTTCGAAGGCTTTCAGCGTATTCGCTAACCTCCCAATTGCCCACTAAAACAAGGGGGAAAGGAACTTTGCTGAAAGCCTCTAAAACGGTTTCAATGTTATTTTCTGGTTCTATGCGGCAAACTTTTACAGCATAGGGCTCGCGTAAAAAAGGATATTTTACACAATCACCTTCAATAGAAGCAATTGATTTTACGTGATCACTGCCGTATTCGATCAAAGTGGTTTTACAGCCGTATCGATCTTCAGTTAAATCTTGAAGTGCTTTATTGTCTGTGATTATTTTATCGGCAAATTTTATTGCTGCGTACTCCGAAATTTTGATGAAGTTACGGGCCACAAATCCCCACTTTTCTCTTCTCCATTCAACGCCATCAATGTTGACTACAATATTGCCTCGGAAAAACAAACGAATGATCGGAAGGAATAGACAACCACTCACACCCAGAATGAGTAATGTGTTCGCATAAAACAATGCGTCGATCATTGACCACGCATCATAAACGGTGCTCAATGGCCCATTTGCTGGTAATGGTATGTACCGCAAATCAGCTCCCTTGTATGTTTTCAAACGATCTTCCCCCTTTATTGCAGCACCATCACAGTAAACTGTCAATTCGTAATCGCCCGATTGCTCTTCCACTAATTGGTGAGCTAATGTTTCAAATCCGCCATAATTGGCTGGAACCCCTGCAGACCCTATAATTGCAACTTTATTCATAATATTTACCGTTTGATGAGTTAATTGAAAAAGCAATGCCATTAGTCTAACTGCTTGATTGTGTATTTTTTATGGTTTTTCGTTTTGCTTCAAGAGTTTGTTTTCTGGAGCGAATTCCAAATTGTGGAATAATTCCAAAATAACTTCTGTGGTTTGGTTTTGTAAAGTTTTCAATTCAAATGCTCTTGCTCTTTCGTTGGCGGCGGCCGATAAATGCCAGTAAGTCTCACCCTTTTGAGATAATTGAGAAATCTTATCAATTAATTTTTCTGTGTCACGACTATCAATATGATACCCATCGACCTCATTTCTCACTACTTCTGCTATACCACCTACTGGAGGAACTATTACAGGAATCCCATAAGCCATTGCTTCAATTGCAGTTAAGCCAAAGGTCTCGACCCATTGGTCAGGTCGACTTAGGTTGAGCACAAGGTCAGCGCGTTCATAAAACTCCTTCACTTTTTGCTGCCTGGGCCATACTCTAAGGTTACCGGGAAGCTTTCTAGTCTTTGTATACGTTTTTATCTCGTCGAGGTTTGCATTTAGTACCAATTCGAAAGCTTGCAGGGGAAAACAACAAGCGAGCTCTATGAATTCAGGTACACCTTTATAATCCTTTAAACTGCACAGCATTAGAATGCGGAATGGTTCTTCAGCATCTGTGTTTGGAGAACGCGATTGAATTTGGAAGTTCTCAGGTAAGCCATTATAGATCACCTTCGTTTTTGAGTCGGGAAGGTTTTCTTCTTCTTTAAGAAAGTGAGAAACTGAGATCAACTGGTTGCTGAAGAATTTAGCCGTGCCTAGTAGAAGGTTCTTCAATAAAAGAGGACGCACACTGGTTTCGTGTACATGAACGATCACTGGAAACGCTCGGAGGTAAGCCGCGATGCAAGCACCAACTGGTAAAATCGTATTGACATAAATGAGACTGTTTGAGTTTCGAATGAATAGTACTCTTGAAAAAATGACCCATTGATTCCAAATAAAAATTAGTAGTAAGACAATCTTACTGCTGTGGTAATCGTAGGGAAGTGGGTGTTCTTTTATTCCCTCTATGTCCGTGAGAAATCCGTCATGTTTACTAGTGTGTAAATGACATACCACATCTTTATTTCGCAAACCTTTTATGATTTGGGAAAGTACCCGTGGGCTTCCGCTTCTGTCATTGAGGAAGTGGAAAAAGTGTACGTTCCCTTGCTTTTTCATTGTTTAATGTTTTTCTATAAATGGAATCAATAGATTGTCCTCTATGTTCCCATTGGTGATTTTCTCGATGGTGTTTCTTTGCAGCTTCGCTCATTGCTGAAAGCGCTTCTCGATCTCGAAAGAGATCCAGTAAATGTTGACTAAATTCATTGTGGCATTTTTCGAATTCTCCATAGGGCACTTTTTTGCCGCAGCTGTCATTTATGAATTCACCGGGACCATCATTGTCAAAACAGATGACTGGAAGACCGGCTGCTAAAGCTTCCATGACAACCATTCCTGCTCCTTCATGCGAAGGGAATAAATACAAGGAGCACACTTGAAACAATTCCATCAATTTATCTCTTGGCATCCACTCAATTATCTCTATATATTCACTTGCTTTTTCCTGTTCAATCAATTCTTTCAATTCCTTTTTGTAAGGACCTTTTCCTACCACTTTTAATCCTATCTCTTTCTGCTCCTCTTTGCTTAGTTGATTCGCGAATCGAGCAAATGATCTTATTGCTATATCCATACCTTTTAAAGGCACAAATCTTCCAACGCTTAATGCGATAAAGTTTTCACTTTTAACATGTTCGTTAGAAAGTGGTTTACAAGCAACTGCTGGAACTATATCGAATGCGCTGTTTTTATTTACAACAGACTCTGAATTTATACAAAGAATTTGCTTTGCTTTGGCCCGACTTATTTTTAAGAAAGGATCAATCTTCCAGAAGTAGTTTTTTATTGCCCAAGTAAATCTGTCTTTCCAATATTCCTTTTTTTTGTAAAAAGGTGAAATGAATTGTTTCGGTATTTTTGTATGATGGCCAATAGGTCCCCAAATAACTGGCTTCTTAAGTAACCAGCTAAAAGTAGGCGTCCAGTCATTATGAAAATTCAGTTGATGAATAATATCGTAATGAGCAATTTTTTTCTTAATAAATAGAGGAATAAAGAGTTGCCACAATAGATAATATGGCAAAGCTCCTGTGGAGCCCCTTTTCCAAAAACGCGCCCATGTAGGCAAGTCATAATATAGGAATTCGGCAGAGATGCCTCTTTCCTCTTTTTGAAAGCGTTCTATTGCTTCACGATTATTTTTTCGTGTAATTGCAATTATGTGATTGTTTACAGATGCTTGCTTTACCCAATTCCAGCCCGTTCCATCTTCCGATCCTTTGTAAGGGTTTATGGCATAAGCTACCACGACAACTGTTGGCTTCATGATACAACTTTTAAAGGACTTGAAGTTTTGCCAGAGCTATCTAGACGCGACTTGATAACACGTGCGGGAACCCCGCCAATCACGGAAAAGGATGGCATTGATTTAGTGACAACGGCACCGGCAGCAATGACACATGATTCGCCAATTTCTACTCCATCAAGAATGCTGACTTTCGATCCTATCCAACAATTCTTGCCTACAGTAATTCCCTTTCGTTCAGTTCCTTGAAGTCTTATGGCAGTATCAATGTCACTGAAGTGATGATTTTCAGGATGGCAGCTAAAGTACTGACCAATAATGCATTCATCTCCTATGCTTAAACCTCCAGCTCCACCTAAATAAGCGAACTCTCCAATGCCGACTTGATTTCCGATAGTAATGTGTTCTCCTAATTTGTTATAGGAGGTGCTAATGATAATTCTGCTGAAGTCACCAATCCCAGTATTGTTTCCAATGCTAATTGTGCCCTGCCCTGCTGCTGCCAATTTTACATAGTCTCCTAGCTTGACCATTTTCCCAAAGGTGATGTTTTGAGGATGAATTAGCTGCACTGATTTTCCAATAAACAAACCCTTCGCCAATTTCCCATGACCTAGCAAGGAAAAACCTCGAATGAACTTTACGAAGTAATCTTCACACATTTGAAGTAGCATTCTACTAGTTAGATTGTTATCAAATTGAAAGTGAGGATTTCTCCATTGTATTATTTTTTCTATCAATCCTTTCATGCTGATACGCTTTTTCTTAGGAATGATTCAATAAGATCGACCGTGTTTTGGCGATCAGTATTTTCAATGGCTACATACCTGTCGCTCGACGAATTTTCTTCTAGACTATCGAATACTTCTCGGTACTGTTGATTTAATTCTCTTATTTCCGAGATGCTTAATTCTTGTTTTCTTTTTCTGACGGTTTCTGCCGGTGCATAGAGCAGGAAATTGTGCCTTGGGTGATGAATTAAGTAGTATAGGGGCGCTGTTATTTTTTTAGATAAAACGATGTTGCTGCGTTTGGGATCTGCTATAAAGTCGAAGTAATAACGATCATATAATACTACAGTGCCTCGAATAATGTATTTGAAATAAATATAAATATGCCCAAAAAAGTAATCTGTATAATAATAAATAAAGCGCAAAAGAGAACTTAAACTGCTTTTGTTCTTTCCTTGCCTAGGTAGTCTTGAAGCAGCTAAAGATTCTGCCTTTTTCTTTCCATGAACGTAGCTGCTTAAGATTGGTAGTAAGCTGGGTCGATGCCTTACGACAACTGTCTTCTTTCTGTATTTTTTATCTAATAAATGCTTAACATCTTCTAGTATGGTGGATTTTCCAGAACCATCTGGACCAGAAAAAGTCATCGTCCAGCCCTGTGCATTTCTAATTCCACTTAGTACCTCTATTCCATAATGAAATTGGTTTTTGAGTAAACGGAATCCTTTGTTTTCGGGCTTTGATTTTAAGTTAGAAATTATATTTTCTTTTTGTACCTTATCGAACGAATAGATAGATTCTTTGTCTTTTATTTTAATATTACATTCTTTTTCCAACTTACCGGTAAAATTTGACCATTCCGTTTCGCTTGAGCGCTCAAATTTGTCAATATACTTCTGAGGAATATCTGCATCGTTTAGCTGATAGAAGAAATAAATAAATAGTAATTGATCTTCTTCTCGACAGACTTTGTAGAAACTTTTATTCGAAATACTGTTTCGGAGAAAATCATCAACCGATAAATAAATTAGAGATTTCCGTCGGAAACTGTGAATGAGATCTATTTCAATAAAAGTCTCATCTTTGAATTGAATATACAGCTGTTGCATGTGTACTTTGTTCAGTACTTTGATGCTACTTATGTAAGCGTAATTTTTTGCTCTCTTAATCGCTTCTTGGACATCTTTGGAATCAATGATTAGATCGATGTCAGAAAATTCCCCGATACTAAACTGTTCTTCAATATCTCCTTTTAGGAGGGCGTAATTAAGTCCTTCTATTCCTTTGAAATAAAATGGAATAAAAGAAGTTCTGTGGCTTTCCTTAGCTTGAATGGGGGTAGATTCTTTCATGATACTTGTCCAGGCTTTCATTAGCCAATCTGCTTGAGGATGTAATTCTTCTTGTTGATCGAAAACAGCTAAATTCTTACTAGTGTTAATAAATAAATACAATTCTAGGTATTTGTTCCATTGACTCCTAGTGAAGTTTTTTACACTGATAGAGTTGACAAGTTCTCTGGCTTGTTCTAGCTGATTTTTGATTTTATCAGTTCCTTGGTTCCCAAGTAAAATCGTAGATTGAAATACAAAGTGTAGGAGATCATAGAAGAGTGGTAATTCTTCTGATAGCTCTAGATCAAACAAGTACAGTTTGTCATTTTTGATTTTGCAATTCCAAGGAGTGAAATCACCATGAGCTTGATAAGTTTCTAAATCCTCATCGGAGCTTAATGCAGCACCAAATTTTAGACAATCAGCAGCAAGTTGTCGTACTTGAATACTGCGCCCAAATTGTCGCAAGTGCAGTAGGCCTCCATGGTGTTTTTTCTGATATACTTCTAGTCTTTTATTGCTGTTGCTTTGTTCTTGTAGCTCGAGTATTCCTGTTACGTGTGCAATCTCTAAGTTGTTTGAACTCCTAGACTTACCTCCTAGGGATTCTATACTGTGGAAGTCATCACGATAGTGTTCAGCAGTTTCTGCAAGCACTGTATGTTTAAGCTCTAAGCCTTGGAGTTTATGGTAGGCCTTTTTTTCTATTACAAGTTTCTCCTTTGAATTCTTGCTGAGTGGTATCTTGATGTAATGCTGGCCCTTTGGACTCGCAAAGTGCAGCAGGGCTTTTCTGTTTGGCCCAACCGTTCCAGTGAATATAGAGTAGTCTCCTTCTTGAAGATACTTTTCAAAGTAAGGCGCTTGACTTCCCAAGAAATAGAGTTTCTTTCGAATAAATAGCCCCTGTAGACCAAGTAAGTAGATCGTCTTAAGAATTAAAGCAAACATCTTGGATTTAGCAGAAGACTGATAATAGAAGTGTAGGAAATCTGCTGACCGATTTGTTGCTGGAAAGATCCAGCGAGGTGACCCGTCATTATTAGCTATATATCGATAGCTTCTGTAGAATTTATTAGAGTTTTGATTTGCAGGTTTTTCGGTACTTAGATAAGAGGATCGTGAAAGAGGACTGCCGTTCTTTTCAGAGCGATTGGCCAAATTATTTGGAGCTTCTTGGATAAATATCTTTTCGATCTCTTTCAATGTCTTTCCTCTTAGTGCGTCCCCTACGTGGTTGTACGAAAAGAAGATAGCCTTTGTTCCTCTTGATCTTGCGTCTTTCAACTTAGGTGTCTTTATGTGAGCTGGTTTGTCCATTTATTGGAGTGGATCTTTTTTTAGACAATTCGGTTTCTTTTTTGAGCGTTTTTAGTCAATCAATAAAGTTTACGAGAATTTTATACCTGTTTATTAAGGTGCTGATATACAGCTATATAGATATGAAACAGAATGCTTGAAACTCTAGTAATTGGAATATTGTCCATAAAATGGACAGATTCTTGTTGGTAGAATATCAAAG
>CALFBW010000218.1 GCA_937951415.1 uncultured Chitinophagales bacterium
GGGGTTCTTGTGTTTTTTGATAGGTACGGAATCCATTTTTGCCGTGAGAGATGCTCGTATTTTTTAATAGGTACGGAATCTATCGTTCATTGAGGGTTAAAAGCCCCCTCCAGACTTTTGACAAATTCCGCACTTCAAACCCGAACATTTACCCCCGTTCATTTGTCTATCGCATGAACGTTTCAAGCGAGTTTTATGAGAGCAGTGGTTTTGTTTTGTGTCTTCTTTTTACCTTCTCTAGCGGCCCTAGCGCAGTCTGGCATTATTAAAGGGCGTGTTTTTGACCCCATCACCAACGAAGGGATTCCCTTTGCCAATGTGGTGATTCAAAATACGACGACGGGAAGTACGACGGATATTGATGGGTATTACGAAATCAATAATTTGGAGCCCGGCATTTACAACATCCAAGCCACTTACATCGGCTACAAGAACGCCACGGCCTTTGAGATTCGAGTAAGTACTAACAGACCCGCTATTGTCGATCTGGAAATGGAAGAGAACATTGAGCAGCTGGATGCAGTAGTGGTGAAAGCCAGTCCGTTCAATAAAACTCAAGAGAGTCCAGTTTCTTTGAGAAATATTGGAGCGGATGAGATACGGCGAAACCCAGGGGGAAACCGTGATATTTCCAGAGCCGTGCAATCCTTGCCCGGAGTGGCTTCTACGCCCAATTTTAGAAATGATATCTTAATTCGTGGTGGATCTCCTGCGGAAAACGTCTTTTATTTAGACGGGATCGAAATTCCTACCATCAACCACTTCGCTACACAGGGAGCTTCGGGTGGACCGCAGGGAATCATTAATGTCGATTTTTTGAAAGAAGTAGACTTCTATGCGGGAGCTTTTCCTGCCAGTAGGGGAGATGCATTGAGCTCTGTTTTTGATTTTAAATTTATTGAAGGAAATCCTGATAAAATGGAAGCGCGTTTTACGCTCGGAAGTAGCGATGCGGGATTAACAATTGATGGACCACTTGGAAAAAATACCAACTATATTCTTTCGGTGCGTCGCTCTTATTTGCAGTATTTATTCAAAGTGTTGGAATTGCCTTTTCTTCCCGTTTACAACGATTTGCAATTTAAGGTGAAGCACAAAATAAATGATAAGAACACGCTAACCTTTTTAGGTATTGGAGGATTGGATGATCTGACTTTAAATATTGTAGAGAACCCAACGGAGAGTCAGCAAATTGCCTTAGATGCCATTCCAGTGAATGATCAGTATAATTATACCCTAGGAGCTAAGTACACGAATTTCAGGAAGAATTCTTATACGAATGTGGTCTTGAGTCACTCGCATTTGAATAATAACGCAAAGAAATATCAAGGGAATGATGAGAGTACGGAAGACAATGTAATTCTAGATTATGCTTCTGATGAAATTGAGACTAAATTTCGTGTTGAAAATGTGAGTAGAATTAAAGGCTTCAAAATTACGGCGGGTGCGAATTTAGAGAGGGCGTCTTACAAAAATGATTCTTACATTCAAAGAGAAATTCAAGGTTCGGTATTTGAAGTAGATTACGCATCTGAATTGTCTTTTAATAAATACGGACTTTTTGCCAATGTTTCTCGAGGATTTTTTGGAGAGGCGATTGTTTTGTCGGCAGGATTTCGTACTGACGCAGCTGGTTACTCAGACGAGACCAATAATATACTAGAACAATTTAGTCCGAGAGTTTCTTTGACGTATAATTTTGCGCCCCGCTGGAGTTTGAATTTCAATACCGGTATTTATTACCAACTACCTCCGTATACGATTTTGGGATACCGAGAAAATGATGTTTTGGTAAATAAAGAGAACAATATTCAATACATGCGAAACAAGCATGCAGTGGCTGGAATCGAATGGCAAGGAGCGAAAAATACTAGAATAAGTTTAGAAGGCTTTTTCAAAGACTATGACCAATATCCTTTTGTAATAAATGACAGTATTTCCTTTGCGAATTTGGGGGGAGATTTTGGTGTTTCTGGTGATGAACCTATGTCTTCAATTTCGGAAGGAAGAACCTACGGAATGGAATTGTTGGTACAGCAAAAGTTGCTAAAAGGTTTTTACGGAATATTGGCTTATACTTTTTCTTGGAGTGAATTCGAAGGAAAGAACGGGAATTTGATTCCAACGGCTTGGGACAGCAGACACATCATTAATTTAACGGCTGGAAAGAAGTTTAAAAGAAACTGGGAAATTGGTGCACAATTCCGATACACTACAGCTTTGCCTTATACGCCTTTTGATGTCAATACTTCTGCCTTGGTCAATGTTTGGGACGCAACAGGTGAGGGAATATTGAACTATGAACAAATTAATACTTTGCGATTAGGTGATATTCACGCATTGGATCTACGCGTAGATAAAAAGTGGTTTTTTGAACGTTGGAATCTGAATCTTTACTTAGACATAGAGAATGTTTACGGCAGCCAATCGCCGCAGCCAGACCTTCTAACTGTGGCAAGAGACGAAAATGGGAATGAGCTATACACGGATGAAACCCAAACCAGCTATCAACTTAAAACGGTAGATAATTCTAGTGGCGTTGTATTGCCAACGATTGGTGTTGTTGTCGAGTTCTAATCGAGCCAAAAAAAATAAATACAGAAAATTATTTATTCAAGCTCAAACATTTATTGCAAAACTATTTTTTCCGACCATGCCTGTGTTTCGTTTCTTACACTTATGTTGTAAATGCCTGCTTCGATTCCGCTAAGATCAATTGGCGTTTCGATTGCTTGCGTTTCATTGAAAATAGTCCGACCTTCTAAATTATAAATGCTGATTTCGAATTCACCTTTAAAGTGTTCTGGTACCTGCAATTGAAAAATGCCTGTACTCGGGTTAGGATAAATATTTATTAAGCTATTTTTATTGCTTAAGTTTAAATCTTCAATGCCAGTAGCAGCATCACAAGCTGGAGGGTTTTCTAGCACATCTTCTCTATTCGGATCGTCAATTGCAAAAGCATAGTCACCTGAGAATAAAGATTCCGTTGCTATTTGACCAATTTTGTCGCCAGGATTCGGACCTGTCAAAACTTCTTGGCCAGGGAACGGATACCAAGGGGCGTTTGCATTCGGTCGATACATTAAGTAAAGGTTTGTTTCAAGTTGCGTAAACAAATCATCATCTTGCAATCCTACATTCGTATTGTTAGTACCATTGTAGCGGAATCTTGCTCCTGCATTATAAGTAGCTCCTGCTTTGGTGCCAATGTCTATATGCCAGTAGTGTTTTTCCGAGATAATCAAATTGGTTCCTAAGGGAGAATTCTCGATGCGATCTGGAGCAACCATTTGATTTTCTACATAAACGAAAAGCGAATCGGAATTCTCGCTTAGGTTAATGGTAAGGCCTGAATCTCCTAGAACATGGAAACCTAATTCCTCACTACCGAAGGTTCGGTGCTCCGCAATTTTTGCATCTGCGAGTTTTTCATGAAAATCCAATATCACCAACTGCGGTTCAAAATCCAAATCGATAATAGCGGTAGAGCAAGGTCCGTCTAGCATAATTTGCTGATCAACTCTTTCCATATTTGAATTAAAAGAGCTCACATCTATAGGCACACGTTCGAGGAAATTCTCTGCGCGTAGCAGTTGCTGACGAATAAATAATTTGTATTGATTGTTTCCTAGGGCGCTCATGGAATCGATGGCAAAATTGGGGTAGCCCGCTTGGAAAACCCAGCCATCAAAAAAGGGAGCCATGTCTGTATTTGAGCATTCCGTTAAAAAATCTCGAAAGTCCTCACTGGAAGCATCTTGGAATTGGAAGGCTTCCATATAATCTCGGATGCAAGAAAAGAAAAGTTCATCACCCATGTATCCGCGAAGGGTATGTGCGATGTGTGCACCCTTTTGATAGACGGTGGAACCATAAGTATAATCAAAGGGAACTTCTCCCACAGGATAATTGCCTCCGTCATTTATATGTGCATAATTCAAAACATCAAAATGACTGGCTTTAACCTCTTCGGTATAGCGTTCTTTGCCATACAATAATTCGTAAAAATAAAATTCACAGAAACTTGCCCAACCTTCGTTTAACCACATATCATCGGCAGTGCTACAGGTTACTAAATCGCCAAACCAGTGATGTGCGAATTCATGGGCCATCAAATCTTCGTATTGAAGTGTACCTCCTCCAATAGCGAAACCAGGGTAAGCAATGTTCGTTGCATGTTCCATTGCCCCAAAGCCAAAAGGTACCATGGTAAAACCAATACGATCCCAGCGGTACGGACCAAATGCTTCTTCGAATCCATCAATTACGGCTTGAAAATTGACGAATGAACTTCTCAAGTTAGAAGTGTCAGACGGAACAGCTGCTAAAATCACGGGAACATCGCCGTTGAGCCCATTGTGCGTCCAAGCAATTTCTGTATAAGGCGCTACCGCAACAGATGCTAAGTAGGTAGGAATAGATTCATTCATGTCATAAGACATGGTTCGGACACCATTTTCTACGGTGTTCGAAATCAAAACCCCACTGCAATACGCACGATTCTCAGCACTGCAATTTACAGTGATATTGTAAGTAGCTCTATCGGTAAAACTGTCGATACAGGGAAACCAAACTCGACCGTAATTGGGAGGGTCGACACCAATTCCAACGCCAATATTATAGGCATAGCCTTGCTGAAAATAAAATCCACCAAATAGTGCTGTTTCAGGAGTCCCACTGTATTGCACTTCCACCTCGAAAGCTGTATTTGCTTCGTAAGTTTCTCCTAGGGAAAAAGTAAAATCGTTTGTATTTTGAAGGAAAGAAACACTGTTCCCATTGAGTAGAACTTCTGAAATTTCCAAACCTTGTAGGTCTAGTAGAACCTCATTGAGCGCGGTTTCTGTCATCGCAGATATGCGGCAAACGCCCGAAAGCTGCTGAGAACCAATGTCTAGGATGTCGAGATTTATTTCATAATGCTCTACTTGAAAGCCTCGATCTTCAGCAACAACACTGCGTTCTTCTGCCATGGCATGGTGCATTGATTTCCAATGCTGGCAGTGATGTTTCTGTCCGAATAAACTGCTCATTCCGAGAGCCATTATACTGAATAAAAGAACGAGCGTACTTTTCATAGAACTGTTGATTTTGATCTTAACTGGAACTATTTATTTCCAAATTGAACCAAAAGGTAAAGAAAGTCTACGAAAGGCAAGAAATGGTCGCGATAAAAAAGCGGAACCATCTGCAATGATTCCGCCTTGTGGAGAATGCCGGAGTCGAACCGGCGACCTCTTGCATGCCATGCAAGCGCTCTAGCCAGCTGAGCTAATCCCCCATTTTGACTTGGACTGCAAATATAGAATAATTGAGGAAATGGCTATGTTTTGGCAAAGAAATAAAAGGAGATGGCTACTTACTTTGCAAACAGGCTTTTGTTGGCTAGGAAGTGTTCAAGATCTTCAGAGATCAATTCAGCCGCCCGCTTGGAAGCGCCGCCATTTCCAAGCCTTCTTTTTAGCTCGATGTAGTCTTTTTTTAAGCCGTCTCTTAGTGAAATGCTCTGCAATAATGCGCCAAGATGTTTTCGGATATTGTCAGTATTGCACTCTCGCTGAATAAGCTCTTTAACGGCTGGCTTGTCTAAAATTAGATTCACGAGAGAAATGTATTTAACCTTCACCAAGCGCTTTCCGATTTCATAGGAAAGCGCATTGCCTTTGTAACACACTACCTGGGGAACGCCAAATAAGCCGGTTTCTAAAGTTGCTGTTCCAGAAGTCACTAAAGCCGCTTCTGCAATTTGTAAAAGATCGTAGGTGTTGTTTTGAACGAGTTTTACATTGCAATTTTCGCAAAATTTCCAATAGAACTCTTCTGGCTGTGAAGGCGATCCTGCAATAACAAATTGATACTTTGGAAAATGCGGAATTTGCTCCAACATGAGTGGCAGCATTCGTTTAATCTCCTGATTTCTACTTCCGGGTAAAAGGGCAATAATTGGACGATCGTCCAGCTGATTCCTTTTTCTGAAATTGGTTTCGCTGTCCCAATTGTCTATGGCATCAATTAAAGGGTGACCAACAAAATCTACTTGAAAACCGTGTTCAAGATAAAAGGCTCTTTCAAACGGTAAGATTACTAGCATCTTTCGTACGAGCTTCTTTATCTTTTTTACCCTCGAACTATTCCAAGCCCAAACCTGTGGAGAGATGTAGTAATAAATTGGAATATTGTGTTTCTTGGCAAATTTTGCGATGCGCAAATTAAAGCCTGGGTAGTCTATTAAAATTAAGGCGTCTGGTTTTTCTTCTAATAAATGGTTCTTGCATTTTTTTAAAAAAGACAAAATGGTTCGAAGATTTTTAATTACTTCTACGAAACCCATGAAATTCAATTCCCGATAGTGTTGATGTAGATTTCCGCTAGCCGCTTTCATGTGATCTCCGCCCCAGCAAATAAATTGAGGATTTTGCTCTCTTTTTTTTAGTGCCTCAATTAGGTTGGCTCCGTGTAAATCACCAGAGGCTTCTCCAGCAATTATGTAATATTTTTTCGACCTTTTACTCATTTCTATTATTGATTCACTAGAAATGGACGTTTATTCAAACATACCCCAAATCAGAACTACTAGAATTAGAAATCCTCCCACAGCCATGGCACCACGAACCGATTCGTTTCTGTTTTGCCAATGAAAAATTTGCACTGTCAATAGCGGGAACATCAAGGAAATTATTAGGCGAAATCGATCACTAGTGACATTCCAAACCTCAAAAATTGGTTGATTTAGAATATTTTGCGACATAATCTTATGTGTCAATAGATAGATGAATAGGTAGCCTAAAACAGTCGCTCCAATTGCGGCCATTGCTCCGCTCCAAAAGTTGTTTCGTTTATCCATAAAAAAAGTCTTATTTATTCCAAGATACGCGCATTGTACGCAAATCATCGTAGGCTGTTAAATCGTGACTTACTGGTACAACGCTTATATATCCCTTTTCTAAAGCTCCCAAATCGGTGTCGCCGTCTAAGTCAGCGTTCTTGAAATGTCCGGTGAGCCAAAAATATTTTCTTCCCCACGGATCTTCTCGTTCTTCAAAAGCTTCTTCCCATTTCGAGTCGCCTTGGTGGCATAATTTGATGCCTTTGATAGGCCCTTTTTCTAATAAAGGGAAATTCACGTTTAATAAATGACTT
>CALFBW010000219.1 GCA_937951415.1 uncultured Chitinophagales bacterium
AAAGCAAACAATCCCACATATTCTCCATTGATAATTAAGCGCGCATGAACACAGCGCGGTGCGGGCACTCCCATTTCTCGAAACATCCAATAACCTAAACGTTCTCTCATTTGAGAGGGATCATTGTTCATCGAATGAAACTGCAGTTTCTTTAGATCGTAGAATTTATCGCTCGAATTGCTCCAGTTGATTTTGATTTTCATGGACAACTTCGTGCAGGTCTTTTGTCCCGAAGGTTCAAACAAATCCTCCCCACTAAGGCAACCTGCAAATGCACCAATAGAGCCTTTGTAGCGAACACCCACAGGGCTAACTGTTTCTCCTTCGAAAGTCAAACTTCCTTCCACGTATTCTTCAGCAGTTGGGTCATTATTCAAAAAATCAAAAGAATCCTCAGGAATACTCAATTCGAAGGTGGGTAATTTGGATTGATCAAAAAGGTAATCGGATGGAAGCGTTAAATATTGTTCGACACCTGTTTGTTCTATTGGAATCACCGAATCTGCTGAGTCATTAGGGCCGATGGTTTCGTCTTTGGAACAAGAATGAAAAACAGCTGCAGATAGGCAGGCCAAAATAAATACTATTCCAAATTTCTTCATTCCTTCTACCATGATACTACTTAATTCCGAACTAGAGATTTCGAAGTTAAAACATATTAGTTTGTGTTGTATCGATCTAGAATTCTCTGACTAATTCACTTCCTTAGCTGTTCAAACTTTCCAAGAATGATTCAATTTGATTGCGTTTTATCAACCATTCTTTCTCAAATCCCGTTTTCTCATAACCCATTTGCACACTTACTGTCTTCGAACCAATATTATTTGGATGCACCTCTGTTTTGATTGTTTCCAAACTGGGAAAATCTTCTTTTAATTTCAAGAACATAGCCGCCTTCATCCATTTGGCGATTCCCATTTTCCGATAATCCTTGGCAGTACCCGTCATATATTGACGCATCGTTTCAGGCCTATTTCTATTCAAATAAACATTGGTCATTCCTACCAGTTTATTTTGATCAAAAACCAAATACCGGTACGAAACCTGGCCGTTCTTTTCGTCATTTATTTCTTTCGCTTTCATCTCTTCTGGATCCATATCTAATTCAAGCGTTCGAGTGGTTGCAGGTATATCTCTCAGCAAACTAGAAAAGAGCGAACAAAAGTCTGCTAATAAATGATCAGGAATTGCTTCATAGTGCTTTATGCTTAAATGAGCCAATTTTTTAGGGTACTTCTCGATCCAAGTCAGAATTACCTCTTCCTTGGCTCTTTTAAAATCCAAAGCATATTTTTCTCGGAAATCTGTTAGTTCGGCATTGAGGTTCTGTTCGACATTGTCAAATTGACCATCCTCAGATTTTAAAATAAATCGATTCGAATCTAAATCGAAATCCAAAAACGCTCGATAAATGGCGTAGTGCAGCTCAGCATCATTACTCGACAAAAAACCATTTCGAAAATAAATAAAACGCTTCTCTGGATTTTCTGGCATTCGCACCTCTAGGGAAAAATAACCAATACAGCAATCTCCTCGAAAAATCACAAAAATACCATAGCCTTGCTTCAGCCAGGCCACAGTCATTTCTTTTAGCTGCTCCCAAGACTCGAAAAGAAAAGCTTGATTACTTCTTTTACTAAAGTCTTTCCTTCCCCGATAATATTCTTTCCAATGTTCATCGAAAAATTCTCCCGCAGCGATTCCTTTGATTTCAATATTTGACATACTTAAACATCTTTATACTTTTCAAAAAATCAAAGTCCGTCATCGACCGATCGCAAGTCTGAAAAACCCATTGCCATTTCATAGATTCCGTAAATTATTGCTCCAAAAAAAACAAAACCTATACTGGTTAAAGAAAGAAATACACCACCCAAGATCCACAATAGAGCCAAAAACATTCGCTTCTTTGATGATTCGCGAATTTCTTCCACGAGTTCCATTTCTCTTTCTTCTACGATACTCGTTGACAGTTCTCTACTTAAACCCATATCCACGAGTTTTTGTCGAACGCATGAGGGAGTTCGTCCAGATTCTATCAGCATTTTATCCACTTTAGCTTTTGCCAATAGCAGAAGACTTTGATCAATTCCCTCATTAGTTTCAATATCTTTTATTTCCATATCTAAAGAATTCTTACTTACAGAAGTAAATACCTCTTTTTCACATTAGCCTCTTCTTCGTTCTAACAATATCATCATCATTAATGCCAAAATAAGTCGTTCTTCGTTTTCTAGGTCTACAAATTTTTCAATGCGAAACTTCCGTCCCCAAAAAGAAGGTTCTTTAATCAGCGATGCTACTACATTACCTGAATTATCCAAAACGTGATAAGTAGGATTCAAGATGTATCCTGTAAAAAAGCCAATCACTGGAATTTCTCCAACCAAGGAATCAACGACCTTCACCCAACCATTCGCTTCTTGTACCTTAAATTCCAATTGCTGCTCTTCGTCCATGATATCATAAGAAGCCTTCCACAATGAAGCCCAACCTTTGCGAGCTATTTTCCCTAGCTCTCTGCCCGAAGCATCGCTTATGCTATAGGCAGCTGAGAAGTCTAACCACTTGTTGGCCTCGATGCTGTACATAAATTCCCGCTTCGATTCATCGCGATAAATCGCAATTTTCTCCTTTAACTTAAATAACTTTTGCTTTACGTAGGCAATGCTGTTTCCATTCCCATCATAGGCAGTAAAGTCATTCGAAAAGGAGGAGATTTTAAATATCAAACTTATCGGAAATTGGATCTCTTTCATACTTTAAAATTTATACACCTAGCAATCAGTCTTTTGCTGGTTTCCTGACTACTTCATACTTAAAAGAAATGCTAGGTCCCTACAGCTGGCTTTCTGTCTTCCTTTAAACTCATCCTACAGAAGACAAGTTAGGTGGATCGAAATTACACTTTTCAAATTTCCCCTGTCATTAATTGCGCATGAAAAACTCAGTTGAGCGCTCTACAACCCGTGGCGGTCTTCAATTTATGCAAGCCTTGAGGAATGACTGGCTTTCCCAGACAATTTCTTCTTTCCTTATACTCCAAGATATGTATTATCTTACTATTATGAGCAAAGCGTATTACTTCCTAATTCTTCTTTTTCTTCCTTTAACGGTCATGAACGGACAAGATGAGGTATGGACCTCTTTTACGACGGCTAATGCCATCAACGATTTAATCATTGAAGATCAAGTCTTGTGGGGAGGAAGTTTTGGTGGCGGTGCTTTTAGCATCGATCTCGAATCTGGCGAACGCATTAATTACACGAAGTTCAACGCTAGCTTACCGCGAAATCGAGTTACTTCCATTTACCCTTTAGACAATGGAAGTACGTACTTCGGCGTGCGCGATGCGGGTTTTGTCATTTCGAATGGCTCCTCTTATGAGCTATTGTTTGAGACGAATTCACACATTAATGACATTGAAATTGACGACAATGGCGTCATTTGGCTGGGCTGCCAGCATTACCTAGTGCGTTTAGAAAACGGAGAAGCTGAATTGATCAGCGACTTTCCTGACAATGACATTTCTACCATCGAAATTGCGGAAAACGGCGATTTATGGGTTGGCACAGATGAAGGAGGTTTGGCACATTATCGCGATGGTCAAGGCATTTTAGCGGTCTATGAAGAGAATGATTCAGCTTTTCCCAGTGACAATGTAGAAGATTTAGCCTTTGATAATTTTGGTAATTTATGGATTGCTTCTGCATCGGATGGGCTCATTAAATTTGACGGCGAAAATTTTACTCAATGGACTACACAAAATTCGAATCTGGCTCAAAACGTTGTTAGAGAAATCACCAT
>CALFBW010000220.1 GCA_937951415.1 uncultured Chitinophagales bacterium
ATGGCTTCTTTTTTATAGTTGGCATCGGAAATCGTAGATTTTCCTGCAACATAATCAGCACCAATGACATTTCCTTTTTGATCCACTTTAATCTTTACACGAATCTTTCCATAGAGTTGTTTGCTGTGCTGAACATCCCCGCGTTTGACTACCGTTCGACCTTCTAAAACGGCAAAAGAATCGCCTGTATCACCCATACCTATATTTCGGCTAGGAGTGTATAAATCTGAGGACTGTGAATTTTGAGAAACCCTGTCATCGTTGGTTCCCTGATCGCCCATAGGATCAGTCTGGGACCCTTGGTTGGTGTTCTGGTTATCTGTCTGACTCTTTCTATTTCCGAACAAAGTGTTGGGATCAATTTCTCGTTCCTTTTCTTTCGCCTCTGCCAGTGCTTTAGCAGCAGCTTCGGCGGCTTCCTTTGCTTTTCTTTCTTTTTCCTCGCGATCCTTTTCTTTTTCCTTTTGATCAGCAGCCTCTGCACTCAAACTCGGCGCATCAGGACTTTCTGCAGTCAACACTTCTGCTTCGACATCAGGCTCATCAGCTGCAGCTGGCAATGCTTCTGCATCCTTGACAAGTTCCTCAGCAACCGCTTCTGCAGCAGTGGGCACAGCCTCGTCAGGTTGGGCCGGAATTTCTGATCCAGTGCTTGCTTCGACCGTTCCAAAGTTTACGATCATTCCCTGCACTGCATCTATTTGCCCAGTCAATTTAAAAAACCACAAAAAGCAAATCAAAAGAAACAAGTGAAATACAATCGCACCTATTACTCCTTCTTTACTAATGGTATTATTCTCTACAAAGTAATTCATTTCTTAATGGGTTGAGTAGCCAATATGATCTGAATATCTAAGTCTTTAGCGATGGTAAAAATATTCACCACATCTTGAATGCCAGTAGTTTTTTCTGCATTCAAAACTACAGAAGTTTCAGGGTTTTCTTCTAGCTCTAATTGCAACCTACTTTTTATATCATCAATCAAGATTGGCTCTTTATTAAAGAAATAATTTCCCGCAGCATTAATCGAAATGGCAGCAGTTGGTTTAGCCGATGTTGAACTGCTAGCATTGGGCAATAAAATATCTACGGCATTCAAATTGACAAGTGTAGAAGTCAACAAGAAAAATATCAACAATAAAAAGATGATATCGGTCAAACCCGACATGTTAAAATTCGGGTCTACTTTACTTCGTGATCTTAGTTTCATTTGGCAGGCTCTTGTAATAAATCTAAAAATTCAACCGAAGAAGCTTCCATTTTAAAAACTACTTTTTCAACTTGAGCAACCAAATAATTATAACCTACATACGCAATAATTCCTACCGCTAATCCAGCTGCGGTTGTTACCAAAGCTTCATAAATTCCAGCGCTCAACTTTGCAGGATCAATTTCTCCTCCAGCAACGATAGACAATTGAAAAAAGGCACGAATCATTCCTGTTACGGTTCCCAGGAAACCAATCATCGGAGCAACACCTGCAATTGTTGCTAAAGCAGGCAAGCGTTTCTCCAATTGAAGCAATTCAAGTTTGCCGATATTTTCAATGGCAGCTTCAATGGTTGGCAAAGGCCGCCCAATTCTCTTTAGTCCTTTTTCGATCATTCGAGCGATTGACGTATCTGTTGTCTGACAAAGCATGATTGCGCCATCTACATTTCCTCCAATTACATAGTCTTTGACAGATTGCATAAAGTCTTGATCCACTTTTTTAGCCTTTTTTATAGCTAAAAAGCGATCAATAAATATATATACCGCTAAGATCGATAGGATCAAAATCGGCAGCATGAACCATCCTCCTTTGGCAAGTAATTCAAACAAGCTAATGCTCGCTGTTTCTCCTGAAGCAAGACCTAGTGAGTCGGTCACTTGCAATAACAATACATTCATTTCTATGAGTAGTTTGGGCGAGGTCTTTTATCTCCTCCGTTCAATAAAGCTTGGCAATAATTAAGTACTACAAATATAGTACGACTATTAAGGACTTTTTAGTGCAGCGAGCTACTAAAAAGTAGCCTTTTCAACAGAAATGGTCTAAAGTTAATGATTGAAGTATTAAGTAAAGAGTTCCCTTTTATTGACAAATTAGTCAACAAATCACTTAATTTCTAATGATCTTAAAAGCGGGTATTACTCTTCCCTTAATGAAATGGCAAGTTTCCTAGAAATAAGCGCTTTAAAGAAGCCTAAATAGGCAGTTTTAGCCTCGGTTTTTCGTATATTTGTGCACTTGTTTAATAGCATGAAAATCAACGACAAATGAGTCAGGAAGATCGGATAGTTTCGATCAATATAGAGGATGAAATGAAGAGCGCCTACATCGACTATTCGATGTCGGTAATTGTAGGTCGGGCTTTGCCTGATGTACGTGATGGCTTAAAGCCCGTTCACCGTCGTGTTCTATATGGAATGAACGATTTAGGCTTAGCCTATAATAAGCAGCACAAAAAGTCTGCAAGAATAGTGGGAGAGGTGCTTGGTAAGTACCACCCCCACGGTGATACCTCTGTATATGATGCGATGGTTCGTATGGCCCAAGATTGGTCTATGCGTTACCAATTGGTAGATGGTCAAGGTAACTATGGCTCCGTTGACGGAGATAGTCCTGCCGCCATGCGTTATACAGAAGCGCGTTTACGAAGAATTTCAGATTCTTTATTGGATGACCTAGATAAGGAGACGGTCGATTTTCGACTGAATTTTGATGATACCTTGGAAGAACCCACCGTTCTTCCCGCACGTTTGCCGAATTTGCTACTCAATGGTTCTACTGGAATCGCAGTAGGAATGGCGACCAATATGATGCCCCACAACATGACGGAGGTAATCAATGGAACGATCGCATACATTGATAATGAGGAGATTGACAACGCGGGCTTAATGAAATACATTAAGGCGCCTGATTTCCCAACCGGCGGTACGATTTTCGGTTTATCGGGTGTCAAGCAAGCTTACGAGACAGGAAAAGGTCGGGTAGTAGTTCGAGCAAAAGCCGAGATTGAAGAAAAAGGCGGTCGAACGCAAATCATCGTGACAGAGATTCCTTATCAGATCAACAAAGCCAACATGATCCAAAAGACCGCGGCTTTGGTGAACGATAAGAAAATTGAGGGCATCTCAGACATTCGTGATGAGTCGGATCGTACAGGAATGCGAATTGTATACGTGTTGAAGCGAGATGCGAATCCGAATGTTGTTTTGAACCAATTGTACAAGATGACTAGCTTACAGACAAGCTACGGAATCAACAATGTATGCTTGGTAAATGGTCGTCCGCAACGATTAGACCTACAAGGTTTGATCAAATACTTTGTGGAATTCCGTTATGAGGTGATTGTCAGACGGACGGAATATGAATTACGTCAGGCAGAAGCAAAGGCCCATATCCTTGAAGGCTTAATAATAGCTCTAGATAACCTAGACGCTGTCATTGATTTGATTAGAGCATCAAAAACACCTGAAGAAGCAAGAAATGGTTTGATGTCGACCTTCGGCTTAAGTGAACTTCAAGCTAGAGCGATTCTCGACATGCGACTGATGAAGTTGACAGGTCTTGAAATTGAGAAGGTTCGTAGAGAATATGAAGAACTCATGGTGGTGATTAATGATTTGAAGGACATCTTGGCCAACAAGAGTCGTCGTCAAGATATCATGAAAGCGGAGTTGTTCGAGATTTTGGAGCGCTTTGGCGACGAAAGGCGTACCGATATTACTTTTGATGATTCTGAAATTTCGATTGAGGACATTATCGACAATGAGCAAGTAGTGGTGACCATTTCGCACCTAGGTTATATGAAAAGAACCAGCTTGGCTGAGTATAGAGCTCAGAATAGAGGTGGAAAAGGATCAAAAGGTGGCGGAACCCGAAATGAGGACTTCATTGAACAAGTCTTGGTTTCTTCTGCCCATAACTATATTTTGCTATTTACAGAGCGTGGACGTTGTTTCTGGATACGAACTTACCAAATCCCCGAAGGGACGAAAACAGGAAAGGGTCGAGCTATTCAAAACATGATCAGCTTACCGAATGATGACAAGGTTCTGGCCTACATCAATGTACCGAATTTAAAGGATGAGGAGTTCCTCGACAATCACTTTGTAGTATTCTGTACGAAAAAGGGAATGATAAAGAAAACTTCTTTGCGAGACTATTCTCGGGTGCGTACAAATGGAATCAAAGCCATTGTTATTAAAGAAGAAGACGAGCTTTTAGAGTGCAAATTAACCGATGGCAACAGTGAGATTTTCATTGGAGCTAGATCGGGTAAAATGATTCGATTCCCAGAAGCAAAAGTTCGAAATATGGGCCGTAACTCGATGGGTGTACGTGGAATCAAACTAGAAGGAGAGGGGAATGAAGTGATTGGTATGTGTTGTATTCCTCAAGAAGATCTCTTGGTGAAAAACATCCTGGTTGTTTCTCAAAACGGTTACGGAAAACGTTCACCGATTGACCAGTACCGAATCACAAATAGAGGCGGTAAAGGAGTGAAGTCATTGAATGTGACAGAGAAAACCGGTGCTTTGGTTGCGCTGAAGGATGTAGGCGAAGAGGATGGCTTGATTATTATTAACAAGTCGGGCATTACGATTCGCTTAGATGTGGGTAAAATTTCTGTGATTGGTAGAGCTACACAAGGGGTTCGATTGATTAACTTAGGGAAAGACGATCAAATCGCTTCTGTCGCTAAGTTTACACCAGATGAAGTAGAAGAGGTTCTAGTAGAACTTGATGAAGACGGTAATCCAATTGTTCAAGAATTTGACGAAGACGGTAATCCAATAATCTCCGAAAAACCGGTAGGTGAGGAGACGAAAGAAGAAGCTAATTCGGAAGAAAAGGATGAAAATTCGAAGGACGATAGCGAAGAATCGACAGAATCTTCCGAAGATGAGGAAGCCTAATATTAAACGTGAGCAGTAAATGCTGGTCGCATTATGTACATGATTTTAGATAAACAATTCAATAAAAAACAAATACTTAGCAGAATGATGAAGAAAAGCTTCCTATTTGTTCTGATAGCCTGCCTTGCGTCGGCTACCGCGAACTGCCAGAACACCAAAGTTCAAACGGCTTACAATCAACTGAACTACTACTTACAAGATCAAAGTAGCATTGATGATTTGATTAAAGCAAAAGAAGCCATTGATTTGGCAGTTGAACATGAAAAAACAAGTCTAAGTCCGAAAGCTTGGAATTACAAAGGACAGATTTACATGCAATTGTCTGGACAAACTGCTGAGCCAGCCTTAGCAGAAGGAGCATTAGATGAATCTTACAATGCTTTCTTGAAAGTGATCGACTTAGAAAAGGATGCGAAACGCAAGAAGTACTCAAAAGAAGCCAAGGAAAACATGGTTCTCTTGAAGTCTTCTATCTACAGCAAAGGATATGACTTGTTCAAAGAGCAAGATTACGAGAATGCTTACAAATTTTTCAGTCGCACTAAAGAGATTGACGAAATGGTTGGAACGATCGATACTTCTGTAATTTATGCAACGGCTGCTTGCGCAGAGTCAGCAGGATTAGACGGGGAAGCTGCTACTTTGTATGCTCAGTTGATTGATATGGAGTATGATGAACCAAGAATTTACCTAGCCCTTTCTGGTCTTTTGAAAAAATCAGGAGACACCAGTGGAGCTGAAGATATCATGGCAAAAGGACGTGTTCGCTACCCTGACAGTAAAGCACTACTATTTGAAGAGGTGAATCGATTATTGCGTGACGGGGGAGACCTTGGAGCAATGCAAGCACGTGTTGAGGAAGCGATCCAGTTAGATCCTGAAAACGCTAGTTTGTACTTTGCCATGGGAACCATTCATGAAAAGAATGGCGATTTGGATGCAGCTGTGGCTTCTTATCAGCAATGTTTAGATGTTGATGCGAATAACTTTAATGGGCAGTACAACTTAGGAGCTGTTTATTACAATCAAGCAGTAAACAAAATTTCAGAAATGAATGAAGTTCCTGCAGATGATATGGCTACTTATGATCGCTTGAAAGGCGAGTCGGACAAATTGATGGAACAAGCTTTACCATACTTTGAAAAGGCTCGTAGCTTAAACATGGAAGATCAAGGTGTGATGGTGGCATTGAAAGAAATCTATGCTC
>CALFBW010000221.1 GCA_937951415.1 uncultured Chitinophagales bacterium
AATGGACAGATTCTTGTAGGTAGAATACCAAAGAGGTAGCTATGAAAATATTTATTGTTGAAGACGATGTCTGGTATGGAGAAATGTTGAAGCATCATTTATCACATAACACAGACCATACAGTGGAGCTTATCGATTCTGGAAGGGAACTCTTAAGCAGAATGAAAGAGGGACCAAGCTTGATAACTTTGGATTTCGGTTTGCCAGATACTGACGGAACTGAACTACTACAGAAGTTGAAAAAACAGTATCCGAATCTTCCGGTGATTGTTATCTCTGGGCAAGAGGATGTAAACACTGCAATCTCCCTGTTAAAAGCCGGTGCTTATGATTATTTAGTCAAAGACGAAGAAACACAAGAGCGCTTGTGGCACTTAGTAAATCGTATTGACGAAGAGAAGGGAATGCGAGAAGAGCTAACAAGCTTACGAAAGGCTGTTGGTACAAAGTATCAGTTTGATAAGTTGATCAAAGGCAATAGTCCTGCTATGCAACGAATTTTTGATCGACTCAAAAAGGCAGCTTCTAGTAATATCACGGTGTCGGTTACGGGTGAAACGGGAACGGGAAAGGAGCTAGTAGCCAAGGCAATCCATTTTAACTCATCAAGGCAAAAGTTTCCATTTGTTGCTATAAATATGTCTGCGATACCGTCCGAATTGGTAGAAAGTGAATTGTTTGGCCATGAAAAAGGCGCTTTTACCGGGGCAGCTAACAAAAGGAAGGGCAAGTTTGAAGAAGCAAATAAGGGCACGCTATTCTTGGACGAGATTGGAGATTTACCTGCTTCCTTACAAGCAAAGCTGCTTAGGGTACTTCAAGAAAGAGAGATTACTCCTTTGGGCAGCAATAAAGTTGTCAAAATAGATACAAGAGTAATTGTTGCAACACATAAAGACTTGGCGGAAGAAGTTCGAGCTGGGAATTTTAGACAAGATTTGTATTACCGTTTGCTAGGTTTGCCAATTCAATTGCCTCCTTTAAGGGATCGCGATCAGGATATATTACTTCTGGCTAAGTTTTTCGCCGATAACGCATGCAAAGAAAACGGCATTGATCCTTTAGAACTTTCAGCAGGCTTGAAGTCTAAATTGATGGATTATCCCTTTCCTGGAAATATCCGAGAACTCAAAGCAGTAATGGAGTTAGCCGTCGTGCTTTGTGATGGTAAGGGAATTTCAGAAAATGATCTAAATTTTGCCAGTCCTGGGCCATTAACCGAACTCTTTCAAGGCGATCTCACCCTCAAAGAATACAACAGAAAAATCATTGCTTACTTTCTCGATAAGTATGATAATGATGTGCAAAAAGTGGCTAAAAAACTCGATATCGGTAAGTCCACTATCTATAATATGAAGAAGGCGGGAGAATTGTAATTTTTCCAAAAAATGGAATGTGAGTCTAGATGTTGGACTTTTGCTGAAATGTCTGATTTTTCAAAGTATTGATTATCAGTTATTTGTTTTGAAAAAGATTCTTGGCTCGATTTCTTCACCTTTCTCATACCAAAAAGTATGAAATGTATTACAATTTAACAAATGCTGACAAAATTGCAGTAGAAGTAAAAGCCTTAGAACTAGATTCCAATGAATTGGTGATGATCTATGTGGCAGAAGGAAGTAATACTGATGTAACTCGATTGATCGCCTTGCTAAATGAAGATAAGGTGCCATTCTTTGGGGCTGTTTTTCCTAGGCTTATTTTTGGAAACGAAAATATGCAAACGGGTGTTCTCTTAGTAAAAGTGCGTTCGGAATACCCACCTGTTCTCGTCAAAGACGTTAAGGATAAGAGCTATGATCTTACGGAAAATAAAGGAATAGCAGGCTGGTCGGAGGAAGGGACATTGATGGTTTTAGTCGATGGATTAACCTCTAATGTTGGCCATTTCTTGAAGGCGGTTTATAATCGTTTTGGCAATAAAATGAAGTTCATGGGCGCTGGAGCGGGTTACTTAACCTTGAAGCAAGCTCCTTGTCTCTTTACTTCCGAGGGATACTTCGAGGATGCAGCAATTCTTTGCCACTTATCGGCGAATTGTACACTGGGTGTGAAGCATGGCTGGGATCCTGTTTTTGGTCCATTGGTAGCGAACAAGACGGAGGCGAATGTCATCAAGCAATTGAACTGGCGTCCGGCTTATGAAGTCTATAAAGAAGTGGTAGAGAAAGCTTCTGGAAAGAGCTTTGACGATCATGAGTTTGTAGAAATCTCGAAAGGCTATCCTTTTGGATTGGACCGAGCTGGTGGAGAAAGTGTAGTGCGTGATCCTATTGTGGTAGATGAAGATGGTGGTTTGGTTTGTCTAGGGGAAGTTCCGGAGCACTCTGTCTTGAGTATTTTGAACGGAGACAACAAAAGTTTGATTGAAGCAGCGGAATTAGCTGCAAAAGACTGCGCTCCCAATCCCGATGTAGATGCAGATGGACTCATTTTTGATTGTATAACGCGAGTAATGTTTTTAGAAGATGATTACAGTTCGGAACTAGATGCTGTTATCTCCACTATTAACAAAGAGAGGAGTGGAAAACAAGCCCAAGTTTATGGTGCTTTAACCATGGGAGAGATTTCTTCGCCGGGCCACGGCTTCTTAGAATTGTACAACAAAACGATTGTCGTAGCTTTAGTCGATGAGCCTTAATTCGGACCAGAA
>CALFBW010000222.1 GCA_937951415.1 uncultured Chitinophagales bacterium
TCTCCGTTATACGAAGACTTCTTACCTACCTATTTTGAATCTGCAATCATCTGGGAAGAAGCGACGGCTGTTCCTTCGAATGCTGCTGCCGTTTCTATTTATGTAGAATTAGTGGCAGCTAATGATGTAACGGGTGATGGTTCCATTGATGGATTTGTAAGCGAGGGACCTGGTAAAAGCGAAACAGGAATTGAAAACATTTTAGTGATTCTCACTGACATGAATGACGAAGCCGTTGCTTATACTTATACCGACGCTTCTGGTTTTTACAGTTTCGATGACTTGCCAATGGGCGACTATTGGGTCTTTACAGACATTCTTAACGTCTCTCCCGATCCAATTTTGGTTTCCTTAACGGAAGATCAAATGAATCAAGAATACGTTGACTTTGTTTACGATGAACTATCTGGAATTTCCGGAATGATCGGAACAGGGCTTGAAGATATCGATATGGAAAATAATTTTTCTGTAGGTCCAAACCCCTTCCAAGACCTTTTAGAACTGAGCTGGAGCATCAACGAAAAATCTGTTGCTGTCCAAATATTTAACAGCATTGGTCAAGTTGTTCTTTCAAAAGAGGCTACCGGAAATAGCATGGAATTAAATACATCTTCACTAGCAGTCGGCATTTATTACTTGCAAATAAAGACCGCTTCAGGACATACTGAAAGCATGCAATTACTAAGGAAATAATAGTTATTAAGTAATAAATAAAAGGGCCGTATTCCTATTCGAATACGGCCCTTTTCATTTCAAGAAAGACTCTCTTAATAAATACTAAAGTAGGTCTGTTAATTGACGCATAATATAAAGCCAGTTTACGCGCTCCATTTCCAATTTAGAATCCGCGCGATTAAATGCGACAATAATTATGTCCTTTTTAGGAGCAACAAATATGTATTGCTCAAATAATCCAGCAGCTGCATAATCCTCGTACTCCTTCAGTCCCAAATGCCAGCAATAGTTGTAACTGTGACTACTACCCTCTTCGGTGTTTCTCGCTAGAGATTCTTCTACCCATGAAGCCGGAACCAATTGTTTCCCTTCCCAATTTCCACCGTTTAAATACAAACGACCAAACTTAGCATAGTCCAATAAACTTGCATTAAGGCAGCAGTAGGTTTTCTCCATTTGGTTCTTCTTATCAGTACTCCATCGTGCATTGTATCGCGCGCCCATCGGCTTCCAAATCTTCTCTTCCAAATAATCACCAGGATGAACTCCCGTGGCTCTCCACAAAATCAATCCGAGCAACTGTGTGTTCATATTTACATACGACTGTGTCTCTCCAGCTTTATTCTCAAACTTTATTTTACTGAGCGCTTTCATAACATCATTGCTGTAATACAGTTTTCCATCCATACTTAAACTCTCGGCCATGCCTGAAGTGTGATTCAACAAATGACGAATCGATACTTCTTGGAAAGCTACGTGATCTTTCAATTCAGGAATAAAATCCATTGCTAATTGATCCACTCCCTTAATATGTCCTTCATCAATCGCAATTCCAACCAATGCAGAAGTAAATGACTTGGCAACAGAATAGGAGGTAAATAAATCGGAAGCATCATAGCCTTCGTCATAATATTCATAGAGAATACTATCGTTGCGAATAATGGCAAAGCCCAAAGTAGGACCATCATCCAACTTTTCTTTTATGGTTCTAAAAACGGGTAGATCGGTGGTCCAATCATTTATTTTCAGTATTTCTCCATAATCTATTTCACTGCGATAAAAATCGAAGGGCTGATCCGATGCTTCTACTTCATTGTACAAAAACCGTTTTGGATCTTTGGTATCAGGTTTATTAAGAAAAATTGCTTTTGATTGCCAACACGCACTACAAAAAAGGAATACAAAAAAAAGGAAGAAGAGATTTCTCATTAAAAATTAGACGGACTTAAAATAAAAATGGCTGCATTTCTGCCGCCATTTCCACTCTTTTATTTATTTATACAAGCCAACAACTTGTTGCACTTATTCTTCTAGCAAAGCAGGATTCAATCCCATATTGGAGAATCCTCCATCGTGATACAGGTTTTGCATGGTCACCATTTTGCAGTAATCCGACATCAAGCTAATGCAAAAATCGGCGCAAGCATTGGCATCAGCATTTCCCAAAGGAGACATCTTATCTGCATAATCGAAAAAGCGATCAAAGCCAGAAACTCCAGACCCAGCGGTGGTCATGGTAGGCGATTGGGAAACAGTGTTTACCCGTACCTTATCACGGGCACCAAAGTGATAACCAAAACTTCGCGCAATCGATTCTAGTGCTGACTTGGCATCGGCCATATCACCATAATCTGGAAACACCTTTTGAGCAGCAATGTAGCTTAGCGCCATAATCGATCCCCACTGATTCATGGCTTCCTTTTGGAAAGCCGTTTGTAAAACCTTGTGGAAAGAAATGGCCGAAATATCGAAGGTCTTCAAATACCAATCGTGGTTTAGATTAGTGTAGTGCCGCTTTTTACGAACGTTGGGTGACATTCCAATCGAGTGTACCACGAAATCCAACTTCCCTCCTAGCTGCTCCATCGATTGCTCGAATAAGGCATCAAGGTCGTCCATTTTGGTGGCATCAGCGGCAATAACAGAAGTCTCGCATTGTTCAGCGAGTTCGTTGATCTTACCCATTCGCAAAGCCACAGGAGCATTACTTAAGGTAAAATTGGCTCCAGCCGCCTTTGCCTTTAAGGCAATCTTCCAAGCAATCGATTTGTCGTCGAGGGCACCGAAGATGATGCCGCGTTTTCCATCCAATATTTTGTGCATACTTCAAAGTTACAAAAAGCGCATAGACAGACGTGCAATTGAAAAGCGAAGCTCAGCGGACTGAGGAGAAAATCTCAGGAACGGATCATTTAGCTTTCAGTTTACTGACAAGTAAAAGCAAAAGGGTAAAGTAGTTAGGCTATGGCTTTCTAGCCCTTATTGGCGAGCTGTCCACAAGCAGCATCAATGTCCTTTCCTCGACTGCGTCTCAGAGTGATGGTAATTCCACGTTTTGCAACGGCCTCTTGAAAAGCCAATAGTCGATCTTCTCGAGCGCGTTGAAATTCTGCACCCTCAATTGGGTTGTATTCGATCATGTTCACCTTACAAGGAACAGTCTTACAGAAATCGGCTAACTCCTTGGCATCTTGTAAAGACTCATTGAAGTTTTTAAACATGATGTACTCGTAGCAAACGCGCTTTCCGACCTTTTCATAGTAGTAAACCAAAGCTTCTTTGAGCGACTCCAAAGAGTTCTGCTCATTGATCGGCATGATTTGATTACGCTTTTCGTCATTGGCTGCATGGAGCGACAAGGCCAACTTCACCTTCGAACCATCATCGGCCAACTTGCGAATCATTTTAGCGATACCCGCGGTAGAGAGCGTGATTCTTCTTGGTGAAATATGCAGTCCTTCTGGGGAGCTAATCATCTTCACCGACTCCATGACATTCTTGTAGTTGAGTAGTGGCTCTCCCATTCCCATGTACACAATGTTACTGAGTGGTCGCCCAAAGGATTCTTCTGCTTGGCGATTAATGAGCATGACCTGATCGTAGATCTCTCCGGGTTCCAGGTTGCGTTCCCGCTTCATTTTTCCGGTTGCGCAAAACTTACAAGTCAATGAACACCCTACTTGTGAAGAAACACATGCCGTCAATCGATCATCGGTAGGAATGAGCACCCCTTCTACCAAAAAGCCATCGTGCAAACGGAAACGGCTCTTGATCGTACCATCAGCGGAGCGCTGCACCTCATCAAAAGCAATCGCTTTTATTTCAAAGCGCGCCTCTAAGGCTTCTCTTAACGGTAGAGACAAGTTGGTCATTTCAGCAAAGCTGTGTGCACCTTTCTGCCAAAGCCATTGATAAACTTGTTTCGCTCGGAATTTTTTTTCGCCCATTTCATGTAAAATGGCAATCAGTTCATCCTGACTGTACTTGCGAATGTCTTCCTTCTTTATGGTTGTTGTACTGCTCAAATCAAGTGCAAAGTTAAGCGAATATGATCGAGGCGTCCGCTTTTATTTTTAAAGCGCTTAAAGCGCAACATTTGCGACCATCGCTTTATTGTAAAAATCTACTTGTCCAGAGACATTGCCATCGTCTTTTATTTCAATACCACCCCAATTACCCTCGCAGGTATTGGTAATAGCTCCACCGTCAACGACCAAACGGCCTTTTGGATAAACAATGATCTTCGCACCTTCCGACAAAGACAAACGGCAATTGAGCGTAAGTTGCCCACCATTTTTTATTACAATATCACCCGCAATATCTTTAGAACCTTCCCAAACGATGTCTGACTTAATATCAATACTCGCTTTTTTATCATAAGTACACCAATCTGGTCGTAAAATTCTCCGCTGAGTGGCACTCAATTTCGAAAAGTTGTAATGCACTTTAGCGAGTTGGCAGGGCGTAAATGCCTGGCTCCATTTATTGTAGTCCATGACATTATTACTGCTCATCTCTTCCGTACAAGATTTGGGATGACCAGGTGCCCAGCAGTTGGGATTCTTAGGTGTATCGTCGCAGCCATCATTGCTATTCCAAGTATGATTTAATCCTAAAGAATGACCAATTTCGTGATTGAGCAATCTACTCGAAAACTCTCCTAAACTTCCTGTTCCTGTAGGTTCATTGATCCACTTCTTTTTGTACTGCTGATTGACAGCCGCCATTTTTACCCACTTACTTCCACCAATTCCCTTTGGCGTTTTGTACCCTTTGGCACCAATACTGTCAGGATGATGCTCTAAGAAAAAGATGTTCAGCACTTCCCCTTTCTGCACACCAAACTCATCAAATACATCTGGCTTAAAATGGGTATTTCGACGCGTAGGTGTATCGTACTTAAAGTAACAAAGCGTAGGATGTGTATGGTGATAAATACCGATATCACCAGGAACATCGGGATCTCCAGTTAGCACGTATTGATAGCGGACGGGCAAAACCGGCGTATCATTATTCAGTGGCAAACGCATCTTCATGTTCTGATTCAAGTAGCCATTCGCTCGGCGTAGCAATTCACGCACAAACGGCTCCGTATCCCGTTTTCTCAAGCCTAATTCTCCTCGTTCATCGTACAAGAAATGGCAATTTACGCGCACATAACGCGTCGGTGTATGTTCCGGATACTCTGCATCAGGCGCATATACGGCCTTGTTCCCGCAGGCGGCTCGAATTTGATCGCTCTCTACCAAGTATTCACTAAGGTCAAAAGCGCTCGTTTTCAAGGCTTTCTTTGACTTACACGCGCTCACTGCTAGCACTACGATTAGACCGAGCACAAGTAAGGAAAAACCAATAAATTGCTTCATTTTCATTTTTATACCATCAGTAACCACAGAACTAGGCTTTCGAGATTTAGACTATCAAAGGTTTAAACTGTAACATCACAAAGACCTAGTTTTTCGCTTTCTGTTCCGTCCAGCGATCTACAAAGTCGGCCAATTGCAAGAGTGGCTTCAGCTTTCTCAGCTCCGATTTACTTGTTGGAAGCTGGTGAAAATCATAGCTTCTCACCTTTGTTACACAGTCGTATTCTCCCAGAATGTTATCGACCAACAACAGCCCTCCATAAGCTACTTGTTCATAATTTACTGCATTTACGCCTTTCGTATACAAGATGATATCCAAGTTATCACGGTCTGAAATTGGAGCAAATCGCATTTCCATAGGATTCAGTTCAAAGTCCTGAGACCGCAAAACCATGCCCTTGATTTGATCTTTGCTCATTCGTTGTCTAAAGGCCACAAATTTCCAATGTTCCAAAACTGGAGCATTGGAAATGAATTCTTGAACTATTGGAAAGTTTTCACGCACACCATCTGCAGAGATGGTCATAATTGGCGGACTGCCTTTGCGGGCGGGCTCTAATTCAACAGCAAGATTTTTTTCGATTTTTTGGAGCTGCTTTAGGATTCGATTTAAGTGGTAATCTGGATTCTGAGGAAAGCTGCGCAATTCCTGTTCATTCTTTTCAAACCATTTCCAAAATCCCTCAACAGTGTTTTGCTTCTTAAAGAGTCCAAACATTACACTTTTTATTTATTACTAATAAATGCTTCCCAGTGCGAGCCAGACATGCTTTACTAGTTTGCATCAAAAACAAAGGAGTGAAATCAAGGGCAAATTCAGCTTGCAACACGACCAAAAGGAATACTTACATTGAAGGAACTTCCTGCGCCTAGTTGGCTTTTTGCTTCTATCCGACCATCTTGTAGTTCGACCAATTGCTTTACAATACTCAAACCAATTCCGAAACCTCTACTGCTGTCTCTTTCCGCATTTACTTGCTGGTAGGTTTCAAAAATAGCATTTAGACTATCGCTTGGAATTCCTACCCCTGTATCTTTTATTTTGAAGGACAGTCTGCAGAAATCTTCACTTAAATCCTGTAACAAAACCTGTACATCAATGTGCCCTTCTGCGGTAAATTTGATGGCGTTGTCCACTAAGTTGTAAATGATTTGAGAAATCCTGGTAGCGTCGCCTACAATGTTTGGCGGAATCGCTGCATCTAAATGCAACAGAATGGGGACTTGGTTTTCACGTGCTTTAAACTCGAAACTCTTAACCACTGATTTGATCAGTTGCTTTATGTCAAAAGCTCGGCTTTCTATTCGAAAATTAAAGGCTTCCGATTTTGAAAAGGTCACCAAATCGTTCAACATGGTGTCTAGGTTTCGAGCGGAATTACTCAAGGCCTTGAGGTAAGCTCTACCCTTTTCATTATCTACAAAATGTTGTAATAAATGGGTGGTTCCAATAATCTCTGTAAGGGGCAATTTGATATCATGGGTAATACTAGAAAACTGATCTTGCTTCAGCTTCTGCATTTTTCGCAGATTTTCGAGTTCTTTTTGCAAATGAACACCTTCCAGAGTTAAGGGCTTGTCTTCTTTACTGTTAATCGAGTGATAGAGATCGGTAAAATCTTCCACTACGCAGAAAAAGTTGTTACCTTCTTTTCCGAAAGAAAAATCGACCACCCAGTTCTTCGAATCGTAATCGATATCCACCTGTGTGAACCTTTTTATTACGCCTTTATTCAATCGTCTAAGCAAAGGAATTTGTCGTCGGAAAAACGGAAAAATTTCAAAAATGCTTGTGTTACGCTTTTCCTGTAAAGAAAAGAGGGTGTCACAAGATTCCAGCAGAAATCCATTTTCCGTAAAAACGATCGCCTGTAAGCGAGACTTTATATGTTTTTTCTTGAGATGATCCATTGATCACGTCCAAAATACGATATATTCTTCTATGTGACTGCTTGTGTCCTCAACTAGAGGACTTTACAGCGCAAAAGCTCTTGTCCTTCTAGAGACGCGCGGAGTTCATCTCCAATTTTGACTTCGGCCACGCCTGCAGGTGTACCAGTGTAAATCAAATCACCTTTACTGATAAGGAAATATTTGGAGATATGAGCCACCAAGGTATCGAAGTGAAAGATCATATCGGAGCTGTTCCCTTTTTGAACAGAATCTCCATTCTTGAGCAATTCAAAATTAATGGATTCTCGATCTGGCAAAGAATCTATCGGAACAAATTCACCGCAAGGCGCAGAACCATTGAATCCTTTAGCTATTTCCCAAGGATGACCTTTTGCTTTTAATTTGGCTTGAACATCGCGGGCTGTAAAATCAATACCCACTGAGATTTCATCGTAATACTTCCGGGCAAATTGGGGATCAATGTGCTTTCCATGGGTTTTTACCTTCAAGACCAATTCTAACTCATGGTGAATTTCATTGCTAAATTCAGGATAATGAAATGGTTTGTTTCCTTTCAATAAAGCGGTGGAAAATTTACCAAAAACCATTGGTTCACTTGGAACGGGATTGTTCAACTCTTTGGCGTGATCGCGATAGTTGCGACCGATGCAGAATATTTTCATTTCTTCGTATTAAACTGGTTCATGGCGCGAGCTGCTCCTATGGTAGCAAAAGCAATAATGGCTTCACAGCAAGTTTTGATGGCTGGTGCAACAAGTTTCTCTTCTTCTTCGGTCCATCTTCCAAGTACAAACTTTACTTGCTGACCAGGGTGAAAATCATTTCCGATTCCGAAACGCAAGCGTGCATATTTGGCGTTACCTAACTTTTCTTGAATGTCTTTGAGCCCATTATGACCACCATCACCACCTTTCAATTTCAAGCGCACCTGGGCTAAAGGCAATGCTAAATCATCAACCAACACCAAGATATTCTCTTGTTTGATTTTCAGTGTATCCATCCAATACCGAACAGCCTTACCACTTAAATTCATGTAAGTAGTTGGCTTGATTAGGTGAAAGTTTCGAGACTTAAACCTGAACTCTGCCTTGTCAGCTAAACGATCGGACTTAAAGGTGATCTCCTTTTGACGAGCCAATTCATCTAAGACATCGAAACCAATGTTGTGTCTTGTTTTGTAGTAGTCTGGGCCAATATTGCCAAGTCCTACAATCAGGTAATTCATTGCTTAAATTTAAAAATAAAAAAGACCATGCTCTCAATGGAACATGGTCTTTTCTTTTCTTTTTGAAGAAAGGTACCCAGCAGATTACTCTGCAGCTCCTTCCGCAGCTGCTGCTCCTTCCGCAGCTTCTGCTTTTCCTTGAGCAGACTTCAAAGCTCTAGGGATTTCGATAGCAACCATTGGAATACCTGAGTTATTCATCACCTCTAAGTTTTCGAGTTTCACCTCTCCAACTTTGATGGTTTTACCCAATTCCAATTCCGTTACATCTACCATCACTTCCGAGATGAGATTTTCCGGCTTGCCTTTCACACGCAGTTTTCGCATTTGAGGCATCAATTTACCACCAGCTTTTACGCCTTTAGCCAAACCATTGAAACGAATAGGAAGTTCCACAATGATATCTCTGCCCGGAATGAGCTTCAAGAAATCGAGGTGTACTAACTTATCCGTTACAGGGTGAAATTGAATTTCTTTC
>CALFBW010000223.1 GCA_937951415.1 uncultured Chitinophagales bacterium
TCTGTATGTGATTTCTTTCAAAGGGCAAGCAAGTGCCACTGGTAAGTTTATGATTAGCAAGTAATTTTTATTAAGTAATAAATAATGGAGCCCCTTTTGGTAAAAACAAAAGGGGCTTTATTATGAAGGCAGCATTATTTAGCATTCCTATATCGAGCCCTTAAACAAAAAGTCTCCATCCTTTTAGTTTTGTTAAATTTTATTCACGCGGGACTTATTTTCCTATTTTAGAGTCCAGCTCCTTAAAAGTGTCAATGCTGCCTTTTCGCCAAGGCCTTTTAGATTTTTCATGAACGGGAATTTAGGAGTATCGCGCCTCAATAAAGAGGAGAACATTTTCTTAGCAAATTGATTTTTTGCTTATGTATAAAAGAATCCGAACCTTGATTTTCCTCTTGCTTGCTGCCCTTGTCATGACTAGCAATACCCTCAATGCCGAACATCTATTGGGAGGCGAAATGACCTATGAATGCTTGGGCGGCGATTTGTTTAACATTAAGCTCGAACTTTACCGCGATTGTACTTGTCCGCCAGGTAGCAATTGTGCTGATTATTTTGACCAACAGATTTTTCTATATTTTGCTGATGAAACCGGCGATTGGATAGAGATATCTACGCTTGACAATACCGCATATCAATCTATCGAATTTGATGAATCGACAGATGAAACGGCAGTGGGAATAGAGATCGACGAAGCTATCTGTCCCAATGAACTCTCCGACTTTTGCGTGAAGAAAGGGGTCTATGAAACGCTTGTTTCCTTGCCTGCTCGAGAAAATGGCTATTCCGTGGTTTTTCAACGGTGCTGTCGCAATTCCGATACAAAGAACTTGGCTTTCCCAGAAGAAACAGGAGCAACTTTTATCTTGCACATCCCACATGAAAGTGCATCAGAATGCAACAACAACTCTGCCTTTTTTAATGAACCACCACCTACCTATGTTTGTGTAAATGAAGCTTTTTCCTTTGATTTTTCTGCTACAGATGTAGACGGCGATTCCTTGGTTTACCAACTGTGTACGCCCTTTGATGGCTCGAATTATGATTGCCCGTTTATTCAACCGATAACCCCTATACCTACCTGTGAATTTGGGCCTTATCCGTATGATTATTTGCCTATTGAATACGCGCATCCATTTACTTTTGATAACCCTTTAAACGGTACAGACAGCCTTTCCATCTTAACGATCGATGCAAATAATGGCAACATAAAAGGAACCGCACAAGTTGCTGGCAGATTTGTTGTTGGTGTCAGTGTCTCGGAATATAGAGATGGAGTACTTATAGGAACCATAACGCGAGATTTTCAGATTCACGCGGTACTCTGTGAAGTAGAAGGAGTATGCGATTGTGTAAAAGCCATTCCTGATAGTAAAGCTCAACTGACTTCTAATAATGATTACCAGGCTTCATTGAAGGACAGTCTCACCTATGCTTTCGACAACACAAGCATCAATGCTGAAGAATACCTTTGGGATTTCGGAGAAGGCGAAGGAGCAACATCAACCGAAGAAAGTCCATCTTGGACTTATACTGATTTCGGTACTTATGAGGTAATGCTTGTAGCAATAAATGGAGATTGCAGAGATACTAGCTTTTTATACCTGAACCTAGAAGAAAGTCCAATGTTGGCGATCGAAAGGAGGGAAGTGCCGAAATCTTTCAAGCCGTTTCCAAATCCTGCGAGTACCAGCTTAAGCTTTGACCTCCAAGATTTAAGCGATGCATCCAGTGGAGAACTCAAAATTTATTCAGCAGCTGGCGAGCTCATCGAACTGATAAAACTATCTGCACCATTCGCCCAAATACAACTCGATCTAAGTGCTTTCGTCAACGGGCTGTACTTTTATCAAGTGAAGTGCGAAGAATTTTCTTCTACAGGAAAGTTTGTGGTCAGGAAGTAGTATTTATTTTTTATAAATAAATAGTGAATCGTTTCGATCAGATCGATGAAGAAAGAATAACTGGATCGAAATGTCAATGAGAAGCCTTCTATAAGTGGCTTTCCTTCCTTTTTAGTTAAGGAGACTGTCCAGATAATACCGCTCAGCTTTTAATACCTCTTCAATTTCATTTCGCTCGATGGCGTTGACTTGAGAATGTTGAAGTGTCCGCAATATCTTGTTTACTTTGTCTTGGTGGTTGCCATTTACTTTCGAAGAAGGAAGCTGATCGTAACCAGCTTGTAAACGCAATATCAATTCTACTTGTTCTTCAGACAGTTTTACGCGAGTATCAGAAGAGAGACTACGATGAGTCATCAATGTTGCATCAGAAATTCGGTAAAAAGCATCCTCTTTCTTTTGTCCACTTGAATGTTGCCCTTGCACTTCCTGTGGTCCAGCATAAAAATCCTCATAGCTGTTGTTTTCAGGTCGAGCTTTGGCAATAGCTGGTTGCAGTTTTTCCTGATCTTGATAGTTGACCGTTTTTGTAGATACCGGTTTAATATCCTCTGAACTGGAAATTTGTGGTTGGTTTAACTTCCAAGCAAAATATATAATGGTAGCGATCAAAATCACTACCACAAGCAAGAGAAACGAAATCATAGCTGGGCAACTTTGATGCAAAATTAGGCATTAGAGGAGTGTATTGCTGTTCTACAACTGATAAAGAGAATATATAATTATCAACAAAAGTACTTTGTATTGCAAAGTACGTCCATCGTCACTCCTTAGAAAAGTTTGTTAACCCTTCAGGAACTCTTAGAAGAAAAGAAGTTCT
>CALFBW010000224.1 GCA_937951415.1 uncultured Chitinophagales bacterium
GTGGAATCAATACATAGTGGTCCCTCTAAAACAATTTCTATTGGTAATAAATTAGAGCAATCTACTACATCGCAATCGAATACAAAAAGATCAAAACTACTGGTATAAATACAGCCTAAACCATCTTCTGCAGTGAGGTTAATCGTGTATAACTGACTTTGTGTAAAAGTAGTAGTAAGTGTTGCTCCATTGCTCACAATTCCATTTACGGTCCACTGATGATTTTGCAAAATCGTATTGCAAACTGCCGTAAAAGTATTTACTGAATCTATGCAAGCATTGCCTTGCCAATTGATACTTAATGGGTCAAGATTGCTACAATCGATGGGGCTGCAATCTTCTATGACTACATCGATTTCTGCTGTGTAAATACATTCGTTTTCATCTTCAGCACTAAGACTAATCGTATAGTTTTGTTCATCGGGAAAACTTAATGAAAAGTTTTCGGTACTACCTGTTAGGCTATTTCCAAGCCATTGGAAATTTGTTAAACTGGTCGAACAAATAGGAATAAAAGTCAGTGTGGAATCAATACATAAATCTCCCGAAAACTCGATTGATAGCGAATCTAGATTTTGGCATAAATCGACGAAACAACTTTCTATTTCGAAATTGATATTACTCTGATAAAAGCATCCGAAAGCAGTAAAGCTAAGATTCGCAGTGTAGGTTCCAGTAGCAAAAGATAAGCTGGGTGACCACTCGGTACTGGTTTGCGTATCACTAAATGTCCATTGGATATTTGAGGCATCGCTCTCCAAAATATTGGTATTCGGGGAAAAGTTGAGAAGAGAATCTGTACATAATGCCCCAGAAAAAGTAAGGCTTAAATTCTCAGGAATATTCAGAAATACATTGGCTGAACTTGAGTAAGCCAAATTGTGTGTATAAGCATCGTAAGCGCCAAACCCGTAAGCATTAGACCAAAAGCGATTGCTAGAACTCAATATATGCTGACCATCTGTTACAGATTTTGCCAAATAGGAATAATTACTTTGCTCTGGGAAGACTTGAAACTCATTGGAGATTGGATTTCCATCCAGAGTTATATCAGCGAGTTGATCGGTACGTGCAACGATACTAATTCCATGTGTAGAAAAGTACGTTTGGTTTTGGGCAGTATTGATATTTCCTGGGGAATCAAAAAGAACTTCATAAGCCTGAAATTTTGCTGGGAGTAAGTGCAAGATATTAGGATCTCCCAAGCCCGAGGGATTGCAATCTGCACCACGACTTATTTGTGAAACAGCGATCGGATTGTTGGAAGTGAAAACTTTGGCTTGAGAGAATTCACCCGAGAAAAACTCGCCTTCATTTAAAATAGCAATCTGTATGCAGCCGCAATAGACGATGGTATTATCTTGAGCTGCTAGAATTTTTACGACTTGTACTCCTTGGTTTTTAAAGGGAACGAAAAAGTAACTGTTGCTCCAATCTTCTAGTTTGATGCATTGATCATACATATGACTGTCGGCGTTACAATTCCCTATATTTCCCTGGCGGGCTCCCGAGAAAACGGCAAAAGGATTTCCCGAAAGCGATAGGATTCGACTGCCCGTTAAATCTTCTAAAGATTTAATCTGGTAGGTTTCTCCTGCATTTAGTGTAAGCGTAAATGGAACACCTGCAGCTTGAAGTCCTAGGGTTTCGCCAGAAGGAGTAATCTCAATTAAATTTCCATCAGACGGGCTAACGATGACAAATTCACTTGGATCGTAAACCTGTATGTCATCGTCTAATGCACACATGACAAGGTATTCTTCGCCGAGCTCTGAAGTAGGCAATACCATCGAACTTTCGGAAAAGTAAAGACGATAATGAATGGCTCGAACCGTAATAGGATCTATGCTACTAATTTTTATTCCTAACTCCTCAATAGTTTCCGACCCAAACGAATTCCAAGGATTGGTAGTTGGCAAATCCACTTCGATGGTTTCTCCAGCAAGCACCGAAAAAGGAATACTCAAACCAGCAAGTGGAACTTCAACAGTTCCCGAAGTATTGGAGGCGCTAGAAATTTGAAAACTGAAAACAGGATCATCGTTAAATGCTGGGTTCAGGTTTTCCTGAAAGGCGCACCAAAATTCCGTTCCACTCGAGCTTTGCGCATTTAAGCCAAAGCAACTGAAAACGAGCATGCAGGAAAAGAGAAAGTGGAGCGCTTTCATCAGCGAATCTTTTTAAAGGAAGCTGCTAATAAAAGGAGTCGAGTACTAAATTGTTTATAAGACTACCTTCTATATAACTAACTATTAAAACGTCGCAGAGCCCAAATTCTATTTCAGACCTAGCAACAGAATAAGAACGCATGAAGTCCATCAGGCGCTGCCCAGATAGCGTGATCGACTATACCTTTTTCATTGAATTGCGTGATTTCTTCCACAAATACCACTGATTTTGATTTTAAGAGCGCAATTCTATCGGCCATGTCCTTTTCAAAATAAGTGAGTGAAGGAGTAATAAAAAGATGTGGACAAGAACCTTCGCGGTAAATACCAATGGGGATCGTGTCATTGGTCATTTCTACGTACGATTTACTTTCTCGATTTCCGCTGCTTAACTTATATCCCAGTGCTTCCCAAAAGTCAATGGCTGCTACAAATTCGGTAGCCATGATTCCTATTCCATAATGGGCGCCACAATGAGAAAGCGCTCCTTCCAAATTTAAGTCGCTAAAAACGGGCTCCTCTCCTTTTGCCAAGAATCTAATTCCTACCGCATTAGGCTCTTCTACCAAGATTTCTTTATAGCTAGCATCTTCATGCAAATTCAATCGAGCGGGAAGATTGGCTTTCTTTAAAGTTTTGATTTGAGCTTCTAAGTCTTCCACATAAAAGGTCAATCCATGACCTACTCCCGTTCTATTATTCAAATGCAAAATGATGCATCCGTCTGTAATAAATGCTTCTTCATCGTTTGCTTTGACTTTTTGATAGCCCAGCTTTGTATAAAAGTCTAAACTCTGACTAAGGTTTTTAACTGGAACGTGAATGTGCGCGTGCATGGAAATGATTCAGAAATGAGAAATCTATTTTCAAAAGTAAAAGATAATATCTAGTAGGCTTCCTCTAAATTGACCACATTCAAATAGGGTTTGTCTTTAGCTGCGAAGCGTTTCAAGTTTTCAATCACATCCTCCCAACGACAGGGATGGTCTAAAGGAGAACCTGCTCGATGGGGAGACAAAACGATGTTGTCCAATTGGTGCAGCGGGAATTTATGTGGACGCTTTTTTCCCTCTTCATCTTCTTCCGGAGAGTAGTTGTACCAAACATCAATGGCAGCCCATGCAATTGTGTGCTCAAGCAAAGCCTTGTAAAGTGCTTCCTCGTTTATGATAGGACCGCGCCCCACATTTATTACCAAAGCCTCTTTGCCCAAAAGCGCAAAAGCCTTTTCATCAATAAGGTCTCGTGTAAGCTCCGTTAAGGGAATAGCAATCAGCAGTACATCAATCGCTCCTAGAAATTCTGACAACTCCGTCAAGTCATACAGGCGTTCTATCGGACGAAGTACCGCCAATTCCGTTTTGCCTTTATTTTTCCTCAAAATCGAAACTTTCGGACCAAAAGCGTCTAGGAATTTGTGTACCCATTTATTGATATGTCCATAGCCAAGTAAGCCCACATGGCGATCTCGTAAAGGCGTGGATTTTCCTAAGGCATCTCCTAAGCGCCATTTCCCTGCAAGCATTCCCTGATGATGCGGAATGAGTTTATTGGTACTAGCCAATAAAAGCGCCATCATATGTTGTGCAGTGAAGTAAGCATTGCCATGTCCATTGACTAGTACTATGCCTCGCTCTTGTAGATAAGGCAAGTGCTTCTTCAGGTGCTGCACACCTGCACCAGGGTTAATAAGTAGCTTTACTTGCTGACATTTTTCCAATAAAGCCCTAGTCGGATTCCATCCCACAATCACGTCAATTTCATCGGCTACTTCTAGGTAATAACTTTCTGAAGCCTCTTGTGGAAAGATAAGCTCGAGACCTGTAGATTGTAATTCGCTTCTAAGGTGCTGTTCTAGTGCTTCTTCTGCTTTCCATATAAATAAGACTTTCATAATCATCGGATGGTTTAGTGATCCAAGGAGCTAGTTTGAGTGAAAGTAAGAACTTAAGGAAACAAGGACCGCTTTTTATTAAAAACGCGAACAGCCTGAATAACACATCAAGAATATTCGTAAATGTATGCACGATTTCTTGCTACTGATATTTCCAGCCTGTATATTAGCAACAGTTATGAATAAAACAGTACAGATTATTAGCATTATCGTCGTCGTCAATAAATGATGATCGGAATGTGCTGTACCAAAACAAGTAAACTGAGCCTTTCCGATTTGATGGAAAGGCTTTTTTTATGCTAAACACTTACGCTCATGCGCTTTGAGTTTGTCATTATTGTCGTCGTCATTATTATTAGCACACAGAAAGGGTGAGTCGGGAAAGCTATGAAATAAGCAAAAAGCCTGTCTTGCCCACGCAAGGCAGGCTTTTTGCATTCATTACAAACAAAGAACAACAAGCCTTGAGCACCTGAATAGAGAACGAGAAATTGAAATGAAGGACCTGAAAAAATACAGTTGGAGAGTTACACTGGATGATACCCAGCCAGCGGCACAAGCAATGCTTCATGCAGTAGGATTGAGTGAGGATGACTTGCAAAAACCATTGGTGGGAATTGCCAGCTGTGGTTATGAAGGAAATCCCTGCAATATGCACTTGAACGGCTTATCCATTATGGTAAAAGCTGGTGTGACCGAATGTGGCTTGATACCATTGATTTTCCATACCATTGGTGTGAGTGATGGAATCAGTATGGGAACTCCAGGAATGCGCTATTCACTTCCCAGTAGAGATATCATCGCCGATTCGATTGAGACGGTAATGAATGCTCAAAGCTATGATGCCTTGGTAACAGTGGTAGGTTGCGACAAAAATATGCCGGGTGCTGTAATGGCCATGTTGCGTTTAGATCGTCCTTCATTGATGATGTATGGAGGTACGATTGCTCCCGGACATTATGATGGAGAAGACTTGAGTATTGTCTCCGCCTTCGAAGCATGGGGCGAGAAAGTCGCGGGCACCATGAGCGAAGAAAAATTTAAAGAAATCGTTAAGCACGCTTGTCCAGGTGCTGGTGCTTGTGGCGGAATGTATACGGCTAATACCATGGCTGCGGCTATCGAAGCCATGGGTTTGAGTTTGCCTTACAGTTCTTCGAACCCCGCTACTGGAAATGCAAAAACGGCCGAGTGCGACGCTACGGGTCCTGCCCTCTTTGAGTTGATGAAGTTGGACCTCAAACCAAAAGACATTCTAACAAGGAAGTCTTTAGAGAACGCCTTTACGGTAGTGACTGCACTAGGAGGAAGTACGAATGCGGTCTTACATTTCATGGCCATCGCGCATACGGGCGGCATCCAATGGGACTTGTCGGATTTTCAAAAGATCAGCGATAAAACACCGCTTTTGGCCGATTTGAAACCAAGTGGTAAGTACATGATGGAAGATCTGCACAAGGTAGGAGGAACACCAGCCGTGATGAAGTATTTGCTCGAAGCTGGCTTTTTGCACGGTGATTGCATGACGGTTACGGGCAGAACCTTGGCAGAGAATCTTGCAGGAGTGGATTTGCTAAAAACAGGACAAAAAGTAATAAAAGAAGTAGATCAGGCGCTTAAACCCTCTGGACATATTCAGATTCTATACGGCAATTTAGCCGAGCGAGGTTCGGTCGCAAAGATTACCGGAAAGGAAGGCGAGCGCTTTCAGGGAAAAGCCAAAGTCTTTGACAGTGAAGTGGCGGCCAATGAGGCTATTGGGGCTGGTAAAGTAGCAGCAGGCGAAGTCATCGTTATTCGCTACGAAGGACCGAAAGGAGGACCCGGAATGCCAGAGATGTTGAAACCCACGGCTGCCATTATGGGCGCAGGTTTAGGAAAGTCAGTCGCGCTCATTACCGATGGTCGTTTCAGCGGTGGAACCCACGGTTTCGTCGTTGGGCACATTTGTCCCGAGGCCGCAGAAGGTGGATTAATTGCCCTCGTGGAAGATGGCGATACCATTACAATCGACGCCGTTTCTAATCAAATAGTATTAGAAGTCGCCGAGGAGGAAATCGAAAAACGACGAGCGGCTTGGCAAGCACCAGCACCGAAAGTGAACTTTGGTTCTCTGAAAAAGTACGCGCATTTAGTGAGCGATGCTTCTCTGGGCTGTGTCACCGATTTATTCTAAAAGAAAAGAAGAAAAACAGCGATAAAATGAAAGTAAATACGCTAGAAGAAGGCCAGTCGAAGGCCAGCAGTTCGAAAGAACAAACAGTGAATATTTCGGGGGCTGAAGCCATTGTTCGTTCCCTTCAAGCAGAAGGTGTAGACCTCTTATTTGGTTACCCTGGAGGAGCCATCATGCCCGTTTACGATTGCTTGTACGATTACCAAGAGACCCTGAAGCATGTCTTATGTAGGCACGAACAAGGAAGTATTCACGCAGCACAAGGTTATGCACGCGCTTCTGGTAAAGTGGGAGTTGTTATCGCTACTTCTGGGCCGGGAGCTACCAATTTAATTACTGGATTGGCCGATGCGCAAATTGATTCTACCCCTTTGGTTTGTATCACCGGACAAGTGCCAGCGCATCTTCTGGGATCCGATGCTTTTCAAGAGTGTGATGTGGTGGGAATTTCAATGCCGGTGACAAAATGGAATTACCAGGTTACGAGTGCCGAGGAGATTCCTGAAATCCTAGCAAAAGCATTTTACATTGCTCGTTCGGGAAGACCAGGACCAGTGCTAATTGATATTACGAAAAACGCGCAATTCGATTCACTGGATTATAAGTATGAAAAGACAAAAGATGTCCGCTCTTATTTCCCAAAACCCAAAGTAGATTCGGAGAAAATACTAGAAGCCGCTCGCTTAATAAATAAGGCAGAAAAGCCATTCTTTTTATTTGGGCAAGGCGTTATTCTAGGAAATGCCGAAGAGGAATTTCAAGCAGTCATTGAACGTTCTGGTGCACCAGCGGCTTGGACCATTATGGGTTTGTCTGCAATGGCAACCGATCATCCGCAAAATGTTGGGATGTTGGGAATGCACGGGAATTATGGCCCTAATATTCTAACCAATGAATGCGATCTTTTAATTGCAGTTGGAATGCGATTCGACGATCGAGTGACTGGCCGACTGGCCGACTATGCGAAACAAGCCAAGGTGATTCACTTTGAAATTGATCCAGCTGAGATTAATAAAAATGTCGCTGCAGATGTTGCGGTCTTAGGAGATTGTAAGGAAAGTTTACACCAGCTTTTGCCTTTAATTCAAAAACGGGAGCATAAAGAATGGCTCGAACGTTTTGCCGAATGTGCAAGAATTGAACAAGAGAAAGTCATAGAAGAAGATCTCCGACCTACCAAGGAAGGCATGACCATGGCGGAAGTGATTCGCAGAATAAATGAAGTGGAACCCGGGAATCCGATCATTGTCACAGATGTGGGGCAACACCAGATGATTGCTTGTCGCTATGCGGAATTCAAGGAGTCAAAAAGTAATATTACGTCAGGAGGATTGGGAACCATGGGCTTTTGCTTGCCCGCAGCTTTGGGCGCAAAATTGGGGGCGCAGGAACGCCCAGTATATGCCATCATTGGTGACGGCGGTTTTCAAATGACGCTACAAGAATTAGGAACGATTTTCCAAACACAATCTGCTGTAAAAATTGTGGTGTTGAATAATGGCTATTTGGGAATGGTTCGACAATGGCAACAGCTGTTTTTTGATCGTCGCTACTCTTCTACTGAATTAATGAATCCTGATTTTATTGCCATCACTAAAGGTTTTGGTATTCCAGCATTGAAAGTCACCGAAAGAGCGAATTTGGACGACGGTATTCGACAGCTGGTAGAATCAAAAACGGCCTTCTTCTTAGAAGTAGCTGTGGAGGCAGAAGGAAATGTATTTCCAATGATTCCTTCTGGAGCTTCTGTTTCTGAAATTCTTTTAGAGAAGAAATAAATAAAAGGAAAATGAAAAAGAATAGATATACAATTTCGGTTTTTAGTGAAAATCATGTTGGGCTCTTGCAACGAGTTACAGGTATTTTTACGAGAAGACATATAAATATTGAAAGCATCACTATTTCTGCCAGCGAAATTCCGGGTGTACACCGTTTTACGATTTTAATTCATGAAACGGAAGAAATGGCAAAGAAAGTCGTCTTACAAATTGAAAAGCAAGTCGAAGTATTAAAGGCGTTTTTTCATACAGATGATGAAACGGTTTATCAAGAAATCGCCTTGTACAAAGTGCCAACCAAAGCGATCCATAAAGGCATTCGTTTAGAGCAAAT
>CALFBW010000225.1 GCA_937951415.1 uncultured Chitinophagales bacterium
TTTTTTCATCAAAGCTTTTCAAATCTTCAGCATTATAGGAATTACCCAAAGACAACATAGGGGCAATATGTGCAACCGAAGGAAACTCATTGCTCAAACCAATCGCCACTCTTTCGCTTGGAGAATCAGCGGTTTTCAGCAGCGGATTTTCTTCCTCGATTTTTTGTAGTTCCTTGAACAGCATGTCATAATCGTAATCACTTACAATAGGATCAAACAAAACATAATAGCGCCAATCGTGAAATCTAATTACGTCGCGTAGTTGCGTCAATCGTTCTCCTAAGTCAGTACTCCCTTTACCCGACGAAAGTGCTTGCGAACTGGCGATAAGTGCTTGCGATTTTTCCTTGCTATACATAGCTGCTAAGTTAAGGAATGTGGGTCTGTTGCCCTAAGGCAATTAGCATCTCTTCGAATTACTTGAATTGACCAATCATTGCGACAGGGTGCAAAATATTATCAGCCCATGAACGAATTCCCGATTAGCTCCAGGTGAGCGACATTTTGATTGCCGGTAGTAATATTTCGCTCCGCTGGAGCTGTTTGTGTTGTTGTTGGTTAGTAAAATTTAGCTCCTAGCGGGGCTGTTGAAGCAGATGATTTTTTTTGCTGTGCGATTTTTCATCATTGCCACAGCGTGGCAACACATTAATAGACGGGTGATAAAACAAGAGCTAGCTCCAGCGGAGCGACATGTTGATTGCCAGTGGGAATATTTCGCTCCTCTGGAGCTGTTTGTTGTGTTGTTCGTAATGTTTCGATTTGCTGGAGCTAGCAGTTCGTTGTAGTATTGTTTGTTAATAATGCGCTTCTAGGGGAGTTGTTGAAGCAGATGATTTTTTTGCTGTGCGATTTTCCATCATTGCCACAGCGTGGCAAAATATTATTAGACCGTGAACGAATTTCCTAATTAGCTCCACCGGAGCGACATGTTCGTGCAGCTATTTCTTTGTTCGATTTCACCCCATTGCCGCAGAGTGGCAACACATTAATAGACCATGATAAAACCGGAACTAGCTCCATCGGAGCGATATATTAATTCCAGAACAGGATTTTTGTAAATAATCCTATTTGGCAATCAATGGAATTAGAAACCCTTTTGCTTGGTTTTGAGTCCCACCGTTTTTCCTAAGTGGTTTTTTAGCAAAGCCACAAAAGGGAATATCCAAAACACAAGCCAGATCAAAGTATGTCCTGGTATCAATTGATATGTGTAATTCAGTAAATAAAGAGCTGAGGTGAATATGAATACGAAAACAGAATGTGAAATTTTTGACTGATTTTCAGAATATCGTTCCAGATGGATATTGTTCATTTTCGCCGTATTCTCTTTAATCTCTTCTTCACTAGCATCTTTTCCAGCCGAGAGGTAACCTAATAACAGACTAATGTTTTTGAAAATATAGATCAAGGAAACGCCCAATAAAAAGTGCTGTAAGATATTTGTTCCAAGATCGATGTTTGTATGAAGCATTCCGAAATTGGAAATGAGAACGCGATAAATGTGATCTATTGCAAAAATTATCATCACTATTGAGCTCCAAAAGCTCAAGAATAATCGTGCTTTTCGAGTCAGTTTTAAGTAGGAAAAGGCATGGATAAAAGAGACGAGGCAGAATAAGAGCCCAATTGCCATTGTGCCATAAGCAACAAAGCTTTGAGAATTTAGGAATCCGATATCAATGACCCAATAAATAACAGAAATGGATTGCAAAAGCGTGATCCCTTCTGTTATTTTCGGCACTAGTTTATTGTCCTGATAAATGACAGATAGAACGGTGAAACTAATAATGAATATATAGGGCCAGGAAATTAGCTGATAGAAGTTTTGAATTCCTTCGATACATAAAGAAGCCACGAGACTTAATACTAGAGAAATAGCAGTTTTCTCGAAAATGCTTTTCCAATCTGATCCTAGTCTTCTGTTTTCAAAGAGAACTCCCAAGATAATTGGAAGAGTCATTATAGATAAAAAGCTCCTATGGATTTGGGAACCTTGAAGTAAAGTCAAGCAGAATAAGCCCAAAAGGAAGATTCCTCCAATACCAAGTAGAATGTAGGTCTTATTGTGATTTGTGGTCCTCATTTCCTTTGCTCACCTTCATAAGTCAAACTGCTCTCATCACCTTTAAGTGATCGTCCGCTTTTATTCTTGCTTCTCCCTACAAAGTAAGGAAAAGGAATAGATAATTTTACCTGTTATATAAGTCCGCTTCGATTAGTCGTCTTTTTGTGGCTTCGGGAAATTTGTTGATGGCTTCTGAACAATGCGCAATGTTCAAGCATTTTTATTACCAGTAAAAGAGATAATTTCGGCAATCGAAAAAGTGGAATTTTGGGAGTAGTAGATAATAGTAACGATTGGGTCATTCTGGTGAATGAAGAAAACGAAGAAGTAGGGAAGGCGCGCAAAATGGAAGCCCACGAAACGCCAATGCTGCACCGCGCTTTTTCGGTGCTAATCTTCGACGAGCAAGGTAGAACATTGTTGCAGCAAAGGGCTTTATCGAAATATCACAGTCCGGGTTTGTGGAGTAACTCCTGTTGCAGTCATCCTCGGCCGGGAGAAGATACCGAAGCTGCAGCGCATCGAAGACTGGTAGAAGAGTTGGGTTTTGATACGGATTTAAAGGTTGCGTTCAGTTTCGTTTATAAATTTCACGATGAAAAGACAGGGCTCTGGGAGCACGAACACGACACGGTACTCACTGGTCAATTTCAAGACAAATTTATTTTCAATAAGGACGAAGTGAAGGACGTCCAATGGATCAGCGAAACCGCATTGGATGAATGGATGGAGAAAGATCCAGCAGATTTCACCTTTTGGTTTCGAGTTCTTTGGAAGCAATGGAGAAGGCAGCAGAAATAGACTTCCGCACTATTATTTATTACCCAAAAACCTGTGATAGAAGGGCTTAAAAGCTCAGTAAATGCTAGCAGTTTAGCAGATCTGTTAGCGAAATTGTACACTATTCTTTAAACCTTCTACCCCTTCAGCTACTCAAAGAGGTACAATTTGATTCTTTAACCAAAACTTAGAATCGTGAAAAATTTATCATTTTTAATAGTAGCAGCTTTCACCATTTTGTCTTTCGGGACAGGTGTACAAGCGCAAACAGATAGCAGTCAGCCCAAATTGATGAGCCCGATTGATGCAGATTATGAAAAAGCAGTGAAGGCTTTGGAAGCTGACAACGATCGTGCTTTGGAAACCCTTCGTCAGGATTACGAAAGTAAACGATCTCGATTGGCCAATTCGGTAGAAGGGCGCGATGTTCGACCAGACTTGAAAGATTTGGAGGCCACTTATGTACGGGAGCGATCTACTTTAGAACGCAAGCAAAAAGAAGGGCGTAGAACTTTGGATAAAGAATACCGCAAGAAAGGAGTGAAGACTAAGCGTGCTAAGGCGAACAAGTCGAACCGAAGATCAGATACTGCAAAAGCGAAGTCGAAAGGCCGCCAAGGGCGAGCTGCAAAGTCCAAGGGCAAAAAGAAAGGCCACGATAAGCGCAAGAAAAACCAGGATACGGAAATGCGCAAGGCGAAAAAGCGTAACGATCGCACGACGAGAAGTGGACGTTCGGCAGAAAGCAGAGAAGGAACACCAGCTAAGCCAACGAGCAGAACTGGGACTACTTCTTCAGGTACTGCACGAACAGGAACGAAAAGTACTGATAAAGTGCCTGCGAATGACACGCGAACTGCACCTCCTGCGAAAAGTGGAAAGGTGTTGAAAGGAAAGAAAGTGACAAAGACTTCAGGATCGACCAGTTCTCGTCCAGCAATGGAAGGAGTGGCCACGGAAGGCGCTTCGGAAAAGAAAACGTTTAAGCAAGCTTGGAAAGATTTCTGGAACAATGACAAATAGGGCTAACGGGATTTGGCTATAAATGAAAGGGCGATGACAGCAATGTTATCGCCCTTTTTAATTTTCAGAATTCGAATGGCCTTTGCTGCAATTACTTAGTGGGCACAAACCACACGAAAGCCTCATCGAAGCTCAGAATAAGGCTAATTTAGCGGGAGATTATACAACAATGAAATTCGGCACCAAAGCAGTACATGCTGGCGTAGAACCAGATCCCAGCACGGGCGCAATTATGACGCCTATCTATCAGACTTCTACTTTTGTTCAGGTTGCTCCTGGCGATCATAATGGGTATGAATATGGGAGAACACACAATCCGACAAGAACTGCCTTGCAAACAAGTATGGCGGCTTTGGAAGGCGGGAAACACGGAATTTGTTTTGCCAGCGGAATGGCTGCAACCGATACCATTTGCAAATTGTTGCGTCCGGGTGATGAGGTCATTAGCACCAATGATTTGTATGGCGGGACCTTCCGATTGTTTACGGGTGTTTATGAAAAGTACGGCATTAAGTTTCATTTTTTGCCCATTAAAGATGGAGCAGATTTGGCTTCGCATGTCAATGAAAAAACGAAGCTGATTTGGCTGGAAACCCCAACGAATCCAACTCTGAGTCTGGTAGATATTGCTTCGGTTTGTGCCGCTGTCAAAGACAAGGAGATCAAGGTGGTGGTAGATAATACTTTTGCTACTCCCTATTTGCAACAACCCCTGTCTTTAGGAGCGGATGTAGTGGTGCATTCTGCCACCAAATACATTGGCGGACATTCTGATTCGGTGATGGGTGCCATTGTTACGAGTGATGATGTGCTCGCGGAGCGTTTTTACTATTTCCAGAATGCAGCGGGTGCAATTCCTGGTCCGCAAGACTGCTTTTTGATTTTACGGGGCATAAAAACCCTGCACATTCGCATGGAGCAGCATTGTAAGAATGCCGCAGTGATTGCCGATATGTTGGCCGCTCATCCAAAGGTGAACAAGGTAAATTATCCTGGGCACAGCAGTCATACTGGGCACGAAATTGCTAAAAAGCAAATGCGATTACCAGGGGGAATGTTGTCTTTCTCTTTGGCGAGCGACAGTGTTGATGCTGCCTTTGAATTGATGAAGTCTTTGAAGGTTTTTGCCTTGGCAGAGTCATTGGGTGGGGTCGAATCTTTGATCGGACATCCTGCAACAATGACACATGCTTCTATTCCCTTAGAAGAACGCAAGAAAACCGGCGTTTTGGATTCTTTGATTCGATTGAGTGTCGGCATCGAAGACGTAGACGATTTGGTGGCTGATTTGAAACAGGCTTTGGATAAAATCGCATGATATTACCGATTCTCCTTGCTTTAGCTCCTGGGCTTGCCATTATTTTGGCGATCTACTTTATGGATCGCTACGAAAAAGAGCCCTTTACTTTATTGCTTTTCAGTTTCGTTTTAGGAATGGCTTCGGTGCTTATTCCCTTGGCAAAAGCACAATTTTTGGATGACTTCGGTTGGGAGGCTTCTAGTGATTTGGTAGAGACAGCCTTATTGGCTTTTGTGGGCATTGGCTTCGTAGAGGAATTTGCGAAATACTTGATGCTGGTCTTTTTTATTTACAAGCGACCGGCCTTTAATGAGCCCTTTGATGGAATTGTTTATGCCGTGATGGTGGGGATGGGTTTCGCCACGATAGAGAACGTGATTTATGTTTTACAAGCGGGCGCAAGCGAGGGAATGGAGATGGCATTTAATCGAATGTTTACGGCCGTTCCTGCACATGGCGCCTTCGCGGTGATGATGGGCTATTTTTTAGGAAAAGCCAAATTCGCTAATTGGACAAAAGTCTTTTATTTCTTGCTCGCGATTTTAATTCCAACTTTGTTTCATGGAGCGTATGACTTTTTCTTGATGCAAGAGCATTCGGATTGGTTGACTTATTTATCCATTTTCTTTTTTGGTTTGTCCTTGCTTTATTCCAAATCCTTAATGAAAAAGCACCATGCGGCTTCTCCATTTAAACCGATGGGAAAGGATACACAATCTTAATATTTATTAGTAATAAAAATAAATGCGCGGGCTAGCAAAAATACTAGAAGAGAAATACGAAGAATTTAATCACATCGATTTTATTGAAGCCGATCCGATTTCGATTCCTCATTTATTGACAAAAAAACAAGATGTAGAAATCATGGCTTTTTGGACTTCGATGCTGGCTTGGGGTCAACGAAAAACCATTATTAATAAAGCGCGTTTGTTGTTGGACCTAATGGATGGTGCTCCGCATGACTTTATGTTAAACCATGCCGAAACGGATTTGAAACCCTTTCTGGATTTTAAGCATCGAACTTTTAACGCGACCGATACGCTGTATTTTATCGCGTTTTTTCGGGATTATTATTCGAAGCATGTAAGTTTGGAAACGGCTTTTTCGGAACATCTTTCTGACGAAGACGAGCATGTGGGGAAAGCCCTCGCGGGTTTTCATGAGCGCTTTTTTTCCTTGGAGGATGCGCCGCAGCGTACAAGAAAACATGTAGCCACTCCGATTCGAAAATCGACTTGCAAGCGTATTAACATGTTCTTGCGTTGGATGGTGCGGAAAGACAATTCGGGCGTAGACTTTGGTTTGTGGAATGCCATTTCCACCAATCAGTTGTTGTGCCCTTTGGATGTGCATGTCGATCGCGTGGGTCGCAGACTGGGCTTGATTACTCGAAAGCAAACCGATTGGCAGACCGTTTTGGAACTCACCAGTAACTTAAAAAAGTACGACGCGAATGATCCTGTGAAATATGATTTTTCTTTGTTTGGAATGGGGATTTTGGAGAAGGCGAAACGATAGGTTTTGGTATTTCTATCACTTTAGTGTGATTAGAGGAAAGGAATGTTCTTTGATTAAAGTAAATTATAGTTTACCTTTCTTCAGTGAGGTGTTCGAAGTTGATAAGGTTGCTAAAGGAAAACGGCTGGTATATTGTGAGGCAAAAAGGATCTCATATTGTGATGAGACACCCAGTAATTATGATTCAAATTACGGTGCCGAACCATGGTAGTAAAGAGATTGGTAAAGGCTTAGAATCAAAGATTTTGAAGATTGCACAGATTAAGAAAAAGTAAGAGTTATGGCAAAGTTTAAGTTTATTGTAGAAAGTACGAAGACGGGTTATTCAGCTTATGAAGAGAATGAACCAGTATTTACAACAGGTGATTCGATTCTTGATTTGCAACAAAATTCATTGGAAGCTATAAATCTACATTTAGAAGAGTTGAGCAAGTCTCCTGTCACTCAAGAAGCTTTAGATTTTGAACTGGATTTTCAGCAATTCTTTGAATACTATAAAGTAATTAATGCTAAATACCTTGCAGATCGAATAGGAATGAATGAATCATTGCTTTCTCAGTATGTCAATGGGGTAAAGAAACCCTCTAAGAGACAAATTGAAAGATTGGTTAATGGGCTTAATGAAATAGGAAAAGAATTGATGGACTTGTCTTTGGTGTAAAGAAAATCAGTTTTGGTTATCACCACTTAGTCCTAATCAAAAAAATGAACATAATCAATCTTCTTCCTCCTCACTAGCTTCTGTTCTCTTTTTCTTCACAGGTAAAGGCGGCAGCACTTCTGGTAATTGAAATTTGAGATATTTAATGGTTCGATCGTCAGCAAGATGTGATTTTTCGAAGCGTGTTTTAATCTTCAGAAATTCCTCTTCGAATCCGTTTTTGTAAATGTTGTTGTTGTTTTCCACCACCGTACAATTTTGCTTTTTCATCATTAAATGAGAAAACTCAAATAGCTCGTCGCTGTCTGTTTTTAAGTGAATAAATGCTTGAGGTTTCAAGATGCGATGATAAATATGCAGGAAGGGTGGAGCTGTTAAGCGTTTTTTACTTTGACGTTCTGGCAAAAACGGGTCTGGGAAAATGATCCAAATTTCGCTTACTTCTTCGGGCGCAAAAAAACGATCAAGATTGCTGATACTTGCTCGTAAAAAGGCGGCGTTCTCTCTTCCTTCTTCAATGGCGATGGCTGCTCCTTGGTGAATGCGATCTCCTTTGATGTCGACCCCAATGTAGTTAGCATCCTTGTTAGCGGCAGACATGCCTATGGTGTATTCCCCATAACCGCAGGCGAGTTCTAAGATGATGGGTAAATCGTTGCCAAAGTATTCGCCCCATTTTCCTTGCATGTTCATTTCCTCGCCTTCCTTTCGCACTAGTGCACTTTCCCAATGCACTTGTTGGAATACAAGGGGGAATTCTTCTAAGCGTGCGAATTTTTCGAGTTTTCTTTTTTTGCCCAAAGCTCCAGTTTTTGTGGAAGCGCAAAATTAATGCATTGCTGTCGGAAAGTGGGTGTAGGCGACAAAATCCTAAGCTTAGCCTTTTTATTACCAAACAGATTATGAAAGTTTTAACTTGATAAAGTGGTAAAGCAAGGAACTATCGAAAGGGCTTATGTACTTTTATTGTTATCTACACCAAACGCATTTATTTGGAAAATCTACTAGAAATAAAAGACGTTCGAAAGACCTTCGAAAGCACTGTTGCCGTTGGGGGAATTAGTCTGGAGATTCCGAAAGGAAGCATTTTTGGACTTTTGGGACCCAATGGAGCTGGAAAGACGACGCTCATTCGAATGATCACGAACATCGTTGCTGCAGACAGCGGAACGATCTTGATGGATGGCGTTGATGATCCTAAGGGGCGCATGCTATTGATCGGATACATGCCGGAAGAGCGTGGATTGTATAAAAAAATGAAGGTGGGGGAACAGCTCACTTATCTTGCTCGATTGAAGGGACTTTCTTCGAAGCAAGCAAAAGAGAAGATTCAATTTTGGTTGGATCATTTTGATATCAGCGATTGGTACGGGAAGAAAGTAGAGGAGCTTTCGAAAGGAATGCAGCAAAAGATTCAGTTTATTTCTACCATTATTCACGAACCGCCTTTGGTGATTTTGGACGAACCGTTTTCAGGACTTGATCCAGTAAATTCGAATTTGATTCGAGATGAAATTTTTCGTCTCTGTTCTTTGGGTTCGACCGTGATTTTTTCGACACACCGCATGGAGCAGGTCGAACAGATTTGCGATAAAATTGCTTTGATCCATAAAGGAGAAAAGATCTTGGAAGGAGATATTGAAGGGATCAAACAGCAGTTTAAGGAAAATAAATTCTCAATCACATTTGCAGAGGCCGCTCCTTCTTTGGAAGGGACGATTTACAAGGAGATCAAGCGATCTGAGAAAAGTTTGACAGTGCAATTGCAGGAGGAGCAAGACAGTAATGAGCTCTTGAAATTCTTTGTGGAAAAAGGACTGCGGGTAACAGCCTTCAATGAGTTGTTGCCGTCTATTAACGAAATTTTCATTCAACAAGTAGGAGGGCAATCAGATGAGTAAGATTTGGCTAATTATTCAGCGGGAGTACTTGACGCGTGTGCGTAAGAAGTCTTTCATTATTAGTACGCTTTTGGCTCCTTTGAGCATCGTCTTTTTGATTGGCATCCAAATTTGGATGATCGGAATGGGCGGAACGGGGGAAAAGAACATCCTTGTAAAAGACGAAAGCGGTTGGTTTACTACAGAGATTCGCGAAGGGAAATTCAGACCTAGATGGAGCAATACCGAGAGTATAAAGTTTACGGTTTCGCATGAGACCTTGGAACAATTGCAGGCGGAACTCCCCGAGAGCGGATTTGATGCCATTTTGCATATTCCGAACAAGAGTTTAGAACGTTTGGAAGATGTTCCTTTTTACTCAAACGAGAAGCTGGGGATGGCAGCGCGTTCCTTGATTGAGTCGAAACTCAGTGAGGAGCTGCGGAAAATAAAAATGAAAGAAAAGGGCATCGGGGAGGATGTGCTAAAGGATTTGAGGGCGAAGATTAGTCTCGATGAACGAAATGCAGAAGGAGAGGAGAGCAGTAGTATTATTGCTTCGGCCTTAGGTTTTATGATGGGCTTTTTGATGTACATGGTTTTGATCATTTACGGAACCATGGTCATGAAAGGCGTGTCGGAAGAAAAAACGACACGCATTGTCGAGGTGATTTTATCCAGCGTAAAACCCTTTCAGTTGATGATCGGAAAGATCGTAGGAATTGGATTGGTGGGTTTGACACAGTTCGTGATTTGGATCTTCAGTATGGGCATCATCTACTTTGTGATGGGACTCATTATGGCGACTTATTTTGACCCTTCTTCTTTGGAAGCGGCTGCCAGTGCTGGACAAAGTATGGACGTGGAAGCCATGCAAATGAAAATGCAGCAGCTCATTCAGCAAATTGAGAGCTTGCCGCTGGTTTGGCTTGCCTTCGGTTTTATCTTTTATTTCCTAGGCGGTTACCTCTTGTATTCTTCGCTTTATGCAGCTGTAGGATCGGCGGTTGGAGAAGACTCTTCCGACAATCAATCTTTGGCATTTCCGATTATGGTTCCGATCATTATTTCTATTGTTGGTTTGTCGGTGGTGATTGAAAACCCCGATGGCGCTTTTGCTTTTTGGATGTCGGTAATTCCTTTTACTTCGCCTGTAATTATGCCGGCTAGAATGGCCTACGGTTTATCGCCCTTTAGTTTGGATTTCATTCTTTCAGCGGTTCTGCTGATTGGTACGTTCCTCTTATCCACTTGGTTTGCAGCGAAGATTTATCGTGTAGGTATACTGATGCGTGGTAAGAAGGCGAGCGTAAAGGAGTTGATAAAATGGTTGAAATATTGATGCTCCATTTTGGGAAACGCCTCGCGTTTATCTGCGATCTTTGCGGCTTAAGAAAAGTACAATAAGATGGATGTATTAATAAAAGCCGCTTCAATTTCTAACCTCACGGACGGTCGCTATTTCGCGGCGGTAAATGCGGAATGGATGAGCTTTGTGCTGGATCCTTCGCGGGAAGATGCTTTGTCTGTGCAGTTAGCGATGGAATTTATGGGTTGGCTTTCTGGACCCCGTTATGTGGGCGAGTTTGGTGCTACGCCCATTGCTGCCATCAATGAGACCGTTCATACTTTAGGTTTGGAAAGTGTAGAGATTAGTCAGCCCATCGATGCTGGTTTGTTGCATGATAAAATTGATGCGATTCTTTATCGAATAAATCTTGCTGCCGATTTTTCTTTGGCTTCCTTGGAGGAAGAAATGGAAAAGGTGGCCTCATATACGGCACAGTTTGTTCTTGATCTAAGTTCAAATGGATTGCACTGGTCGAGCTTGGAAGACGCGAAGAAAGCAGCATTGACTTCAATCGCGGCTAAATACCCTTGTATTTTGCAAGCTAATTTTACTGCGGAAAATGTGGTAGAGATGGTAGAGACTGTTAAGCCTTTGGGTCTTCAGTTTAAGGGGAATGAGGAGATTAGCACGGGCATGCAATTGTACACGAAGCTGGATCCTGTTTTTGAGGCTTTGGGTTGGGAGTTTTGATTGTGAGAGCTTTTTCAATTCAATATTAGCAAGGGCAAACTCCTGAAAAATGTACCATTCATACGGATCCTCCATTTAGTAGATCGCTAGAGATACTTCCTATTGCTGTGCTTTTGGACCACAAGAGAAACAATAGATCCACAAAAGGAGATAGTCAAGAAATCGATTATTCATAAAGTCATTCATAGAGCGGATTAAAATGGCTTACTAGTTTGGGTGAAATTTGTGGGGATACTCGATCTAGCAGTTCGTCGTATATGCTGCATGTCGCTGTCCTTTTGAACCACAATAGAAACAATAGATCCACAAAAGGAGATAGTCAAGAAATCGATTATTCATAAAGTCATTCAAAAAACGGATTAAAAAGCCTTACTAGTTTGGGTGAAATTTGTTGGGATGCTCGATCTAGCAGTTCGCCGTATATACTGCATGTCGCTGTCCTTTTGAACCACAATAGAAACAATAGTTCCACAAAAGGGGATAGGTGAAAAATTGATAATTCCCAAAGTCATTCATAGAGCAGAATAGTAAATCTAATATCCCTTCTCGATGTACGGTAAAGACATAGCCCTACCCGAACGTCTATTCCAGGCCTTCCATTAAGATGTTGGGATCCCAGTAATGGGTTTTGAAATCTTGGATTTGATCATCGATCACTTTGATTCCTTCGGCTGCTAAAAGCTTTTCCATCATTTCGCCTTCACCAAAGTGGTGCTTTCCTGTGAGGACACCGTTTCGATTGACTACACGATGGGCAGGAACGGGCGGATGTACGCCGTGACAATTATTCATAGCCCAGCCAACAACTCTAGAGGACCGGGCGGCTCCTAGAAAACGCGCGATGGCTCCATAGGAACTTACGCGCCCTTTGGGGATTAGTCGGACTACCTGATATACCTTTTCGTTAAAGCTGGGTTCTTCTGTTGTCATTTATTATAAAGATAAAAACTCCTTAACAGACGGAACTATAAATTTTGTAGCACCAACCATTAAGGAGTTTAGCAATTTATTCACTGCTATTTATTTCAAGCTTAACGCATCTTGTACATTTTTCCAATGCCCTTCGAAGAGAACAGGCGATCCATGTTTTCTGTGCCGCTCATATTGTATTTTCCATCAGGATTGGTAAAAAGTTTTAAATCTTCTCCAGCATCTGAAGCAACTACTCTGTAGAAGTACACACCATTCGCCAATTCGTTTCCAAATTGATCGGTTCCATCCCAGCGGAAGTCGCTTAAGTTTTTACCAATTTTCACATCACCCAATTCTTCCAAAGTAATCTCACGAACTACTTTTCCAGAAATCGTCATGACTTGAATTTTTAAATTATCGGGAACCTCGGTTCCCGTTAAAGTGAAGACGAATTGCGTAGAAGTGGTAAATGGATTTGGGTAATTAATTACGTTCGAAATCATTGCTTCACGAATTACCTCAAAGGCAATAACGTAATCGGTAGCTGCCGCGAGATTGCCGCTAATATCACGTCCACGAACCACTAGTTGGTAACGTCCATCTTCATAGAGGTCTGGAGTGAAAGTGATCGACGCTTCATTTTGCGTCGCTACTTCACTGGCCTCTGGTCCAATCAAAGTAATGTTGTCTTGTGCGTAACTCAATTCGCGTTCTTCCCCTCCTGGATAGATCAACCACATGGTGGCAATTGAAGTATCGTTTAGCGCCAATTGCGGATTTTCATCTCGAATTTTGACTTCTACAAAAGGCTCTGGAGAAACAATATCACCACTCAATATGTGCTCACCGTCGAAGGTAACATCTACGATTGGGTTAATATTATCTGATCCTACCCAAAATGGTAATTGTAATACATTGTTGAAGCTGTATTTTTCATTTTGCGCTCCGTCAGGGTTCAAGTTTATTACAAGAATATTTTGACCTGAAGAAGCTCCAACAAATTGCAATTCTGTATCGAAACTTTCTCCTGGCGCTAAAGGTGCTTGTAAATCGTATTCTAATTCATGCGTTACATTATTGGCATCAATTATAGAATAAGCGATGTTAATGCTATCAGAAGTAATATTCGAGGCATTGGTGATTCCCATGGCAAAACTTCCATATTCACCTGACGCTAAGGTGTCGCAGCAAAATTCGAAACGCAAGTTCTCATTTAGAGCTAGTTCAGTGTATCGAACGAATGTCACTCTCCAAAAATCAAGTTGTGGCGCTGTGATGTAGGTGTAATCTGCCGTTTTTAACTGTAATTGTAAACGAGGGAATTCTTCTGCATTTACATCAGAGATATCTACATTTTGTTCTGTAGAAGTGTTGAATAAAAATTCACGCGTACCATCTAATTTATAGCCATAAACATCAACGCTAATTTCATCAGTAGGCTGTGGATCAAGAGAAGTGAAATCCCAAATAATTTCTTTCCATGCAGAAGCTGGTCCTACATCGCGTGAATACATTTCACCAAACGCTTCATTTACATTGATATCAATATCGAGTATTTGATCAGAAGCGGTAGCTATTTCTTCTACAGCTGCTCCGTAGTCTGCATTACCTTTTCTTCCGAAAACTACGAATGGTAAGGTATTGCTTATATCGCTGATATTATCTGCCCCCATTTCTGCAAAGAAATCATACACTTCTTCTTGTAAAGAAATAAGTGCTTGGTCGTTTTCCATGTGGTGATTGTTAATACTGTAAGCCAATACATAGTGATCGTCTGGAATCTGATCTAAGAAGGCAATTAAATTAAGTAATTGTTCTTCTGTGCCAGTTGGGAATTGGAATACAGGGGAGGTGCTACTGTTTCCACAATGCGTATTTCCAAATTGACCTTCCAAGTCACAAACAGTTTCAGGGATTGTACTAAACGGTTGCTGAATACTTTCCATTGGAACCAAAACGGTGTCTGGTGCAAAAACTGCGAACATGATTCCACCAGCACAGCCAAATTCTTCAAATGTATTTAGACAAGAATTGTTGGCTAGCGCGTTCCCATTTAAATAATAGGAAATACTGTTTCCGCTAATGCTACTTAAGCCAATATAACCATTTACCACCCTCAAGAAATTCGTTGATCCACCGTATTCGAATAAGCGAGAATCTTCATCAATTCTCAAGTCAGTAAACTCGTTTTGCCCATATTGGTAGTAGTGTTGTTGGTTCCAGCCATCGGGGTGATCCGTAATGTAGGTAAAAGAATGCCCTTGCCATTGCTCTTCCACGCCTTCCTCTTGTTGTAGTGCAATGCGCCAGTAATAAACGGTATTATTGGTATATACAATATCGGGAGTCCACTCAATTACCCCTCCCAGACTTTCTACAACTTCACTGTCTAAAATCGAAGTGAATAACATGCTGGTATCAATTTGTAAAACATAATTTTGGCGATCGACTAATGGGCTAGCAGTAGATGCTCTCAGCGTTATTTCTTGCTCATTAACAATTGCAAAATCACAAGGATCTATTGGAATAGCAGTGGTGGGTAAAACTTGAATGTTACGAATAACATCGTTGTTACTTTCACAATATTCTTCTTGTTTATTTCCATAATCTACAGAAACTTTAATCGAATTTGTTCCTAAAACTTCATCGCCTGTATTTGGTACTGTCAATAAAAAAGTATCCTGTAAGATTGGCGCTAGAACCATAGTATTAGAAATTAGTTCGTTTGCCCCATTTGGGAAAGTTCGTTCTACAGCAATAGAAATGCTGTCTGAAATTGCCTGCCCATAATTCTTGACTATCACTTGAACATCAAAGGAATTTAGGTCAGCTGTTAATACGGCAGGTTCTATACTTACATCTGCCTCTGAAATTGCATACTCTGGTCGGTCGAAAGAATAAAGAGGAATGGCTGGATCTCCGCTTAAGGTGAATTCCTGGGCAGTAATTTGTACCCCGATCTCTTCCGAATCATAAATATCTTCAATGGTATGTCGAATCACTTTACCCATTCCTTCTCCGTAATGATCTTTCGAAAAATTGCGGTACAAAGCTTCTGTAAATAAATCCAAATAAGTTGGAAAGCCGAATTTTACAGATGCCAAAAAACCTATAGAACCACGATCTGGGAAAGTGGTATAAATTTCTGCCATGATTCGCGACTCTTCACTAAAGGGCTGGTGAATATCACCTACGAAACAAGAACTCGAAACAATAAATGGGTACTTCCCTTCATTCTCGTAAAAGTCAGGTGTTCGCAAGTCGTACGACCAAAACTCTCCATTAGAGTGTCCAACAAAAGTGATCACTCCGATTCCGCTATTTATTTTATCCTCAACAGCTGTTGGCGTAGGGATAATAGCTTGTGTTTCGCTGCTCAAGGTGAGCACAACATTTCCACCGTACAGACTATCCTGTACGATAGTTTTGTACTTATCTAAAAATCCACCAAAAAGCATGGCTTCGTCTTCATCGTTTCCTGATCCGATGTGAATCAACTCCTTCAGCCAAGCTAACTGTTCCATGTCGCAAGGAGAATCAAGATTCATCCAAGCTTCGTATTCTATCGCTTTGTCTAAATATTCTCGAACGTCATTCGGCGTTCGAGCACTTAATCGACCAACGCTCATTTGATTTATGTAAGTGAATTTACTAGGAGCGGCTAGCATGTTGTCTGAACCACTACTTCCGTAGGTTGGTACTAAGTTATCCTCAAAATCAGAAGGAGAGTTTGTGCAATAGGAGTAGCGTAATGATTTACCAACAAGAAATAAATGTTCTGGATCAATACTCCAGTTTTGAGAACTCGCTTGTTCTTTAATGAAATTTACAAATTGTTGAATCCCTACAGGGTGTTGACGAATTCCATAAGAGAATTGATCATAAAGTTCATCGACGTCTACGGCCAATACTTTGTGGCCTCCTCCATCTTGCGATTCTCGATAAGCTTTATACCTCTCGATTTGATTTTCGTTATCGATTTCATCAGGAACCATTAATTTATTGTGGGTTAATATGATGAAATCAGCAGCATTTACAGGATCTGCAAAGTTGGTAAAAGTACGCTCTGTTAAATTATCCACTTCATTTACCGATAAAGTTGAGGTAGTGTTAGTGATAAATATTCTACGCTTTTCTGGTCCAAAAGACATTTGATTTAAACGTACTTTATAGACACCATTTTCTAAGAATGGAATTAGACGTAAGTTGTTATCGAGATCGTAAACAATCGGGCTTCCTCCTCCGTTAAAATTTTCAATTTCTACATAACGGTCTTGATCATTTTCAATCGTAAATTCCAAACTTCTACGGTTGTTGAAATCGTACGTGTGCGGGTAAGTAACAAAAATGTATGCCAATGAATTGGCATCAATGGAGGCATTCGAAAACTGACTATTCCAAATGTCACCTACACTTTTTAAGGTTAAGGTATTCGAATTACCCATTTCGCTCACGGGAACATCGAATTCTACTTTGATGCAATCGTATCCGTCATATATCCCATCGTAATATAGCTCTCCGTTAAAGCGCAGTTGAATGTGGTGATCGCCGGAAGCAATAAATACATCATTCGATCGACCAACCACGCGAACTTCAATCTGTGCCATTTGATTATCATCAAGGTAAGCGTTGTCGGTTAGTAAGGAGTAATCCTGTTGTAAACCTGGTCCAACTTTGGAGCCCACAAAGCCTTCGCAAACACCGAAATTCGAAAGGTAGGAGTTAACTCCTGCGAGCTCCCTTGTATCTGGGGCTCCTTCAAAGAAACCATTGTCGAGAATTCTACGGAAGGTAAGATCGAACTGCGTTTCTTTGGGAGGTGGATTACTGACTACATTGGCGGCATCTAAAAATCGAAGGTGCGGCTCGCTGTCGTCCCAAATTAGGTAATAGGCGATCTTATCTGTAAAAAGGCTGTTAACATCCGTAAGTTGATGTTCAGGATCCATGAACAGCTGCGTATCAAAGGTTCCATCATTCTTTTCTCCAACAAACTCAATGTAATCTGTTGTTCCAAGGCTGCCGTTAGTACTTACATAAATTGGAACTTCTACTCCTTTTCTGATCAACTTGAAGCCAGCAGCGTCTAAAGGCAGACCAGCTGCTTCGATAGTAGAAAAAGGGATTCGAGTTAATCCATCGTCTTCTACTTCGAATTTATAGTATGTCTGATCATAATCGATCCATGTATTGACATAATCTTGAGCAATTAAGCTTGTGCTTGCCAGTAATAGTAGCAATAAATAAACGTGCTTCTTAATCATCTTTTTCATCATCTCTAGTTTAACAAGCTGTCAGAACCCAAATCAAATTTGAGCGAGAAAACATTGGAATAAACGCCTTGGCTAACTCGATTCAAACCAGTAAAAGCGTAATCTATGGTAATGCGATTGACTTTTATTCCCAAACCTAAGCTCGGTTGAATACTGAGGACTTCTTTGGTAGGATCCGCATCATCAGTAAATCGCTGTATGTTGTTGATGCCTGTTCTCAAAAACAGAAACTCCTTAAAGCCGAGTTCTAAGCCAATGTGGGGATCAAGACTCATAGCTCCTGTATGAATAAAAGTGTTTCGTTCGTCAAAAGTGATGTCTAAATCCATTGCAGCTAAGAGCTGTAAGTTCTGTCCAATAGGTAGACGGTAAGCTGCTCCTAAAATCACTCTTTGACCTGTTAATTCTACCGAACTAACAGGAATAACGTTGTCCGTTAGTTCCAAAACAGCTTTTTCCTCTTCTGTAAAGTCAAAAGACCAAGCATTGAAAGTGGTAGTAAGATCTTTTATTGTCAGACCCAAATTTACGCGATTGTTCAACTGGTATTGTGCTCCTACGTCTAGACCAAAGCCCCAAGAGTTGGCGAAGCTTCCTACACGTCGATGAATGATTTTTGCATTTGCTCCCACCTTGAAGCCTTTAAATTTGAAGGCATAAGTGAGCAATGCAGCATAATCGGCGGCAGAGAAAGTGCTTATGTTGTCGTAATTCACATTGCCATCAGGATCAATGACATTGAGGGTATTTGGAATGTCGTCAACTCCAAAGCGGATGATTGACAGTCCAATGGCCTTATTGCCATTATCAATGGGCTTGGCAAAGCCCAGATAATCGTACTTACCAATACCGGCAAACCACTCCGCATGCTGTAGGCCAACTTGGAAGTTTTCTACATCGTTAAGCCCAGCCGGGTTCCAGTATGCAGCGGTCACGTCATCGACGAAAGCTGATTGAACAGTTCCCATGGCTAAGCCACGAGCTCCTACACCGAGGGTTAAGAATTCGTTGCTGTAGGTTCTAATTTGAGCATGGCTTGTACTACCCAAACTCATTAGAACGAGCACCACTACTGCAGACAGCAGATTGTACTTTATCATGTAGTAAAATTTGAGGTCATATTCGACCCGGGAAATTATTATGATTTCAGGTCTAGAGATGTCGGCGAACCCCTCTATCACTGACTTTTATCCTTAAATTATGCTTTTCACTGGATGGGAGGCACCCAGCTTTCAATGATTAACGGACCCAAGTCTAGAAAATTACATGGCAAAGATACAATGCATTAGTTTTTCGACTTATACTCTGGCTGTTAGATCATTCAGAAAACAAAAAATGAGATGTTTTGCTTTTAACAATGTTAACATCCTGATAACAAAAGAAAAGGGACGGATCTGTTGCCAGAGCCGTCCCTTCAAAAGATGAGGTTTGAGATGATAAGGTTAAAGATGAGCTTTTAGCAGCATAATGACAAACTTCTGTGCTTAATTTTCCGCTCTAAAGGCAAAAAAAACAAAAATGCGGTCAAATGCCTAGCTCTCAAGCCTTTACTTCTTCAAACCAATTTCTCTAAGTCTTTCGTCTAAATATTCTCCTCCTGTAATTGGCTCATAAGCCAAAGGTCTTTCACTTGTTACGCATGACTCCAAACAATTCAAAGGCATTTCAG
>CALFBW010000226.1 GCA_937951415.1 uncultured Chitinophagales bacterium
CTCGTCGCCCATTTGCCTGTTCCTTTATTGGCGGCTTTATCTAAAATTAAATCCAATAAATACGCATCCCCTTCCTTCTTTCTCAATATATCTATCGTAATGCCTAATAAATAACTGCCCTGGTCTACCATCCATGAGTCAAAAATTTCTGCCATTTCCTCGTTGGAACAGCCTTGCGCTTTCAAAATGGCATAACACTCGGCGAGTAATTGCATTTCTGCATACTCAATCCCATTGTGAATCATCTTCACAAAATGCCCGCTTCCCTGCGCACCGATGTAAGTACAACAAGGTGCTCCTTGCTCATCTTTGGCAGCGATGGTCTCTAAATACTTACTCACTAAGCGATAGGCATCAGGATCGCCTGATGGCATGATGGAAGGTCCGATTAATGCTCCCTTCTCTCCTCCAGATACCCCTGTTCCTATGAAGTGAATTTTTTTGCCTTTTAAAAAAGCAATGCGTCTTATGGTATCTAAAAAGTGGGAATTCCCTGCATCGATAATTATATCCTCCTCCTCTAAAAAATGCGTCAATTCTTCAATGACTTGATCAACCACCGTTCCCGCGTTGACCATTAAAATAATTTTTCTCGGGCGAGCCAGTGAGTCCACAAATTCCTTCAAATCATCAAAGGCCAAGGCTTGCTCTAATTCTTGGTAAGTGGCTTTTAAATCCGCTGCAACATTTTCTTCTTTTCCATTTACATGGCGATTATAGATAGAAATAACAAATCCATTCTTAGCTAAGTTGCGACTAATGCTTCTACCCATTACGCCCATTCCTAGGACTCCTATTTCTGTTTTCATATCCGCTTCTTTATTTTATTGACAATTTCTGCAGGTGACTCTTCAACATTCACCACAAATGCATCTTCTGGTTCTTCCAAGGCATCAAATTGTGAACGCAGCATATTTGCATGCATAAAATGATTGCCTCTTTTTTTCATTCTATTTAAAATAAGATCGTAAGAGCCCCGAAGGAAAACCCAAAATACGCTATCCTCCAAATTATGCGCTAAGATTTTTCTGTAGGCCTGCTTGAGCGCAGAACAACTTATGATGCAGCCACTCATTTCATAGTCCTTTGCTAAGCTATTAAGCTGCTTCAACCACGGCAAGCGATCTTGATCGTTCAAAGGTATGCCCTCGGTCATTTTATCAATATTCGCGCTGGGGTGATAATCGTCACCTTCTAGGTAAGTAATTCCAAGTTCTTGACTTAATTCTTTTGCTATTAAAGATTTCCCTGATCCGCTGACTCCCATGACAATGATCACTTTGGGCGTTTTTTCCAGTTCCATTGAAAGTTCTAAAGATTAAAAATGTCCTTGAGTCCGTTGACCATTATTATCAAAGAAAAAATAAATGCCGCAATCATTATTAGATTAGACATTATTCTCTGTTTCGGAAGTCCAATGTTTTTTCTGTTCCACAAATAAATAAAACTTAAGACTACCAAGGGTAAGGCAAAGACATTGAATACTTGCGTGATGATCTGACCTTTGATGGGATTAAAACCAAAAATAGGAATGGTCAATGCCATTAGACTTGCAATTCCTGTAATGATTTTGAAACGAGAAGAACTCAAATCCAATTTCCCTTGTCGATAATCACCCAGCATGAGTGGAACGATCATAAGACAAGGAAAAATACTCGAAAGACCCGCACTTAAAGTTCCAATAAAGAAAATACTAACCGCAAACTTTCCCACGGAGGGTTCTAAGGTTTTGGACATGTCTAATACATGGGTAATTTCATGCCCTTGTCCGTGAATACTTCCGCTCGCTACTGCCATGATGGCTCCGCTGATGGTGAAAATCAATACGGCTGCTACAATAGCATCGTTTCTTTGGATCTTATAATCCTTCATGGTCCAGCCCTTGCCCTGTATGAACAGAGGTCTCGAAAGGAAGGTCGCTGCTGCCATGGTGGTACCTACAAACGCAGCGATTAAAATTCCTGAACCTTCTACATCGGGAATGGCAGGAACCAGACCTAAGATAACTTCCGTTGGTTGCGGTAGGACAAAGAACAGTGTAAATAAAAAAGACAAGCCCATCATGGACACGAAAAATGCCAATACTTTCTCGAAGAGCTTATAGCTGCCTTGTATCAGAAAATAATAAAAAATAGCTATCACAGTTGTTGCGATGCCCAATACCACCCAGTACTTGTGCTCCGATAAGCCCGAAAAATTCAAGGAAAGCACTTCGAAAATGACATTGGACGTAATACCTAGAATTCCGATGAGGGAATTCCATTGCCCCAAGCCCACCATTGCTATTATTGCAATGCCTATTAATTTGCCCATAGGCATATGCTTCTGAATGGAGTACAAGGCGGTTTCCTTCGTATGCAAATAATAGCTCCCCGAAACGTAAATGAGCACTCCCGAGAACAAGCAACTGAAAAACAAAACCCACAAAAGATCCATCCCGAAATCATTGCCTGCCACAATCATGGAGGTCACACTTCCAGTTCCTATTGTGTAGCCAATGGCGAAAATCCCAGGACCAAAGGATAATAAAAAGTCGAGTATTTTTTTCATTGCACTGCTTTACATGTTGTACGAACCACCATTGATGTCTAAAGTTGCCCCAGTAATAAATCCGTCGTATTCAGAAGCAAGATAAACGACTGCTCGCGCCACATCGTTTGAATTACCGGCACGTTTTATAGGAATACCAGCAACGGTTTTCGCCGCAGATTCTGGAGTAGTGTGTGTATTGTGAAAGGCAGTACCCAAAATCAAGCCCGGTGCTACCGCATTCACCCGCACGCCTTGCGGTCCGAGCTCTGTAGACAGTGCTCTAGTAAAAGTAAGAATGGCCCCCTTGCTTGTAGCATAGGCCAGCGAACCTGCATGGCCTCCCTTCCTTCCTGCTAAAGAGGCCAGGTTGACAATGCTGCTGTTTTCATTTCGGATGAGATGCGGAGTTGCTGCTTTAGTCACATATAACATGGAGGTCAAATTGATGTCCATTACTTTGTTCCAGAAATCAATTTCAATTTCTCCGATCTTCTTTCTCGCAACCAACGATCCCGCATTGTTGATAAGAATGTCAATTCCTCCTAGGCTTTCGCTGGCTTGGTTTACTAGTCGCTCGGCATCACTTTCCTTGGTTAGGTCTCCACCAATGGCTGCCGCTTTCAGTCCTTTTTCGATGGCTAACTTACTGAGTTGTTCCGCCCTTTCGCTGCTCGAAAAGTAATGTACCGCTACATTTGCTCCCTGCTGTATAAAATGTTCCGTAATCGCTTCTCCTATTCCTTGAGCACCCGCAGTGATCAGTACATTTTTTCCTTTTAGTTTTTGGTGCATGCTATTTATTTAAACATCTCCTTTGTATAAAGAAGTACGCTTAACAAAATACTCAATAAATTGTGATTCTCTTAGTCAGCGGCAGTTTTTGAAGGTCGAAAATCATTCAGGATTCAGAGCGTGTTGAATCGGTAAACCTTAAAAGCTACTGCTAAGCACTTTCAGCAAGAGGTTTTGATTCTAAACAGTAAGGCTCCTGAGATCGAGCTGCATTTCATGGAAAGTTTTGCGGACCCGAGAGGATTGGGAGCGCCTTCTCTCCTACCTGCTGGTGGTGCTATTGCCAATGCTATTTTTAAGGCAAGGGGAAGAAGATTGTATAAGCAGCTTTTTGTGTGAAGCAGGCGGATTTTTTGGGCTTGGAAAAGCATTTCATGAATCGCTTAAGAATACTCGTATTTCCCAGTATCCTATTGAGGAAGCTCATGCACCATTTGATTTACTCCTTAAGCCTTATTGTTGACCTTTTCTAGAGAATTCACATAACGCTTAAATCATCATTTGATACCACTAAAACTGCCAAGTGATTCGCTATTAAATTTCATTTAACCCCAACTCTCTGAGATACTTATTGTGTTCTTCCCTTGCTGCAGCGGCCTTTAAGTCTATCGCTTCAAGCCTTGCATTCACTTCTTGTAAATCAATTTTCTTTTCAGGTTTTGCAGTGCTTACATAGCGAGAGATATTGAGATTATAATCATTCTTCTCAATTTCTTCCATACTTACCCGCCTTGAATATCTTTCCTCTTCTTTTGGGCGATTGATATAAGTATCTAC
>CALFBW010000227.1 GCA_937951415.1 uncultured Chitinophagales bacterium
GAAACGGAAGATACCGAAGGTGAGGATACTGGAGAGACTTCGGAGGGCGAAACGGAAGATACCGAAGGTGAGGATACTGGAGAGACTTCAGAGGGTGAAACGGAAGAAACTTCAGAAGGAGAAACCGACGAAACAGAATAAGTTATATGTTGTAGGGCTTCAGCCCAATATTCAAAACTCAGATTGTCTAAATGATAATCATTTGCAGGCAGCACGAAAAGTGCTGCCTTCTTTGTATTTCTAAACTTGAATTTAATTGCCTTTTTTTGAATAAATAATTTTTCCCTGCGTTATTAATTTACTGTTAAACCTCTCTAATCAAACAGAATGCTTCAGGCATCAGTGCGCAAATATGGTTTTGGTTTACTCTTTTCAATAGGAATGTTATTTTCCATTGATTTGTTTTCTCAATGTGGTTACAAATCCCTTTCGATTGAAGAGCGAGCAGTACAATCTTCTCATATTGTTACTGGGGAAATTGTTGATCAGTTTGCCTTATGGGATGAATTAGGAGAGCATATTTATACCTATTACGAGATTGCCGTTTATTCTTTCTTGGGCGATGGAGAATTGAATTCTATTCTTTTAAAAACGAAAGGTGGGCGCATCGGAGATCAGGTGGAATGGGTTCATCCTTCTTTGCATTTTCAATTAGGACAAAAAGGCGTTTTTCTAATAAATGAAAGTTCGGACAGCGAACTAGAAGGGGAATTGGTTTTTGAAGCAGGTTTCGGGGAACAGTCTTTTCTAGCTCTTGATGATAAACAATTGCAAGTGCAGGATTTTTCAAGTTCGGAGGTGTTTTCTCATTCACTACTGATGGAGGAGCTATCGAGCTTGAAAAGTGCAGATGTAAATATTATTCAGGAACTCTCACTACAAGAGAATAAAATGGTTCCGCCTGTTATTGATAACATTACACCAAATTCGGTGCCGGCAGGAGATCTGCAAACTCTTTTTATTTTGGGAAATAATTTTGGTGATGCTCCAACAGGTTCGGCGACGGTTCAATTTCTAAATCCCGATTTTTTCGGTAATGTGATCGCGTATTTAGATGTTCCTCCCAATCATATTGTTGGTTGGAGTAATACGCAAATTGAAGTGATTGTTCCGGGAAGAGATGTGGGTCTCAATTTTCCAGGAGCAGGTCGGGGTCCGATTCGAGTAGTTAATCCCCAAGGGGAAGTGACCGAGTCTGATGAAACCTTAGAAATTCCTTTTAATAAAATGATCTACGGATTTGAAGCTTTGCGCTTGGTAGATCAAAACGGTTTTGGCGGCTATACATTTTCCTATAATTCGGAATTAAATAATGCAGCAGCGATTGCCGCCATTGAACGAGGTGTAGAAACTTGGCGATGTGGCATTCAATCAAGTTTCACCTTGAGCGGACAGTCGAGTTCGGTCAGTTGTGCTGTTAAGGATGGTGTTAATATTATCTCTTTCGATGACAATTGCGCACTTGCCACTGGACAGTTAAGTCAAGCCACGCACTGGATAGAGCTTTGCGATGATCAGGCTTTTGTACAAGAAGTGGATATTATTTTTAATGATGATTTTAACTGGAACTACGGTCCTGATGCTACACAAAACGGCGAGCGAGATTTTGAAACCACCATCGTACACGAATTCGGGCATGCACATGGACTAGCTCATGTATTGAATGTGGAGGAAACGATGTATCCTTCACAAGCTACTGGTTTTGATAACAGAGCTATTGATCAAGATGCGAATTTTTGCGGTGATCTAATTATCAGTGAAAGTTCGGAGACATTAGACTGCGGTGAAGAATTGGGAATTATTCCCATTTCTGCTTGTGAGGAAAACTGTAGTTTATCTCTTTCTGGAAATGTGAATTCTACTTGTTCTTCGGAGGAAAAGGTTACTATTTTATTATCGCTTTCTGATGTAAATGGAAGTTCTTCGGGTTTTCAAGTGTTGGTAGATGATGAAATAGTGGAAGCTGTTCTTTTCTACAATCCTCTAGGGCAAACAGTATTCGAACTGGAATTACTGGCAGATGGGCAGACGCATGATTTTGCTGTTCAGGATATTTCGGACAATAATTGTTTTGACGATTTTACTTTAGAGCTGCCGAATTGTATTTGTGAAATAAATGCGGATATTAATCCATTGAGTTCCTGTGAAAATGGTGAGATTACATATGGTATTCAACTGTCAAATGAAAACACTTCTAGCGCATACAATGTGTTTTTAGATGAGGATTTGTTTCTAGAAGAGCAAGCCTACGATCAAGATGGAAATACCTTGCTGCAGATAAACTTGATTGGAGACGATAGTAGTCATTTATTGCTAATTCAAGACAGTGAAAATTCGAATTGTCAAGAAATAATAAATGTAGAAACGCAAGATTGTTCGTGCTCTCTAACAGTTGACTTGTTAGAGCAAGAAGTTTGTGATGAGAATGGATTTACAAACTTGTCTTTTGAGTTAGTAAGTATTAACGAATCAGATGAAGGTTTTTCTGTTTACAATAATGGTGAGCTTATTTCACCCAATAATAGCTATGAAGCCGCCTCCACCTTTTTTGATTATGCCTTAAGCGCTGATGGTTCTACACAAGTATTTCAGTTTGTAGATAATCTGGATAATAGTTGTATCGCAGAAGTTGAATTTGATTTAATCGACTGCATTTGTGCCCTAAATGTTGAGTATACAGCCCTAGGAGAGTGTACGGAAAATAATACCCTTTTTTATTCCTTAAATATTTCCTCTAATGGAAGCTCTGAGTTCTTTGATGTTTGGTCTAATGGTGAATTAATTGCTGGAAGTCCATTTATTTATGATGCTGATTTAGAAACAGAAGTTATCATAGAACTATTGGCAAACGGAACAGAATATGAAATACAAGTGATAGATGCATTTTTCGATTGTGAAAATGCTGTTTTGATTACAAGTCCTATTTGCAATTTTATTCCTCCTTGTGAATTGGAAGTCAATCACTCATTAGTTACTCCCTGTGGTAATTTTAATCAAAGTATTTATGAAATTGCTTTAATAAATGGAAGTCCGAATTCGGAGGGAGTAAGTGTGAGTTTGAATGGAGAAGCAATTGCAGGTTCCCCATTTAATTATGATTCAAGTGGAGAACTTGCTTTTGAATACAGTTTTCTTGCCAATGGCAGTTTGGCGATTTTCGAATTTGTTGATTTATTAGATCCTAGCTGTTCTGTTAGTGAGAATATTTTGCTAGAGGATTGCAAATGCAATATGAATTTACTTGAAGTTCAATTTTCAGACTGCACAGAAGCCAATGATCTTACTGCAACAATTTTATTTAGCACAGAAGCTTTGGGTGCACAAGGGTGTTCGCTTTTTGTGGATGGAGAATTGGCGGGAACATTCGATTACCTTGATATTGCCACACAAGAAGTGGAGTGTTCGATAACAGGTGATGGGCAAATACACGAATTTTTGATCGTCGATCAAGAAGACCCTTCTTGTACTTTGAGTTTTTCCGAATCCATTCCCAATTGCTCAGCTTGTTCCATTCTAGCAGAGATAACGGCGCTTAGTGACTGTAGCGATGGCTCTTTTATTACTTATTCATTATCAGTGGAAAGTGATCAAATTGGAGGATTTGATTTGCTAATAAATGCTGCTCCATTCAATGAGCTGGGCTTTGTTTATGATCCGTCAGGTGTAACTTTTGTTCCCTTGCAATTTGCAGGAACTGGGGAGACTTTTACCTACGAAGTGGTGGATGATGAAGACCCAAACTGCCGTTCTGGGGGTTCTTTCGATTTGCCAGATTGTATAGTCGACCCACCTTGCAACTTGTCATTGGATTTGCTCGCACTGGATTTTTGCAATGACGATTCTACTGCTATTGCTTTGACCATCACAGATGAAAATGGATCGGCAAATGGGTTTAGTCTCCGACTCGACGGAACTATTTTAGAAGGGGATTTCTTTTATGAAAGCAACGGACTCACAAGTTTGCAAATTCCTGTTTTGGGAGATGGCAATGAGCACATGGTAAGTGTCCAAGATCTAGGCGACAACGCTTGTAATGAAGTCGGAATGGTGTCTGTTTTGTCTTGTCAAAAAGCGACTGAATGTAGAATAGAGATTGTCCAATGGGTAGTCCATGATTGTACAGAAGATGTGCAAGTGGTCGATGTACAAGTATTCGTTCAGGGGCTTAACGAGACAGGATTCTTTGTATATGTAAATGGAATAGCACAATCAGAGGAGCCTTTGCTTGTTTCCGGTGAACGAATACTCAGTATTCCTGTGGAATGTGAAAGTCAGGTTGTGCAATTGGATTTGATTCCAGTGGACGATCTTAACTGTGGGGAAAGTGCAAGTATAGGAATAGGGGACGGACTGCAAGTTTTCCCCAATCCAGTGAACGATCTAACAGATGTGCTGACTATCTCGGGTATTCAGCCACAAGATGTGGGGCAAAATCTTCTGTGGGAATTGTATGACGCTTCTGGTAAGTTAGTTGAAGCGCAAACAGTGTTGGGATCAGCCTCCATCGAAATACAATTTTGGGAGTCGCTAGCCACCGGTATTTACGTATTTCGATTGAGTTCAAGTGTCAACAGTTACGAGCACAAAATCCTAGCATCTCGCTAATAGAATCTGCTAATCCAGTACGAATTTTTGATTTCTTCTTTTCCCTTTTATTCGCCGTATTTTTGGAGGAGATTTTATCACTTCACAAGTTGCAAAAGGGATTGGCTTGATCGTTTTTCTAAAGAGATACATACCTTCACTTCGTTGGCTGGCCAACTATCAAAAACCGTGGCTTCGCGGCGATTTGTTTGCAGGACTCACGGTAGGTGTTATGCTAATTCCGCAGGGGATGGCCTATGCGCTTATCGCTGGTCTTCCTCCCATTTATGGGCTGTATTCCAGCATTATTCCGCTCGTTGTTTATGCCGCTTTAGGAACCTCTCGCCAGCTAGGAGTTGGCCCAGTTGCACTCATTTCCTTGATGGTAGGAACAGCAGTTTCTTCTATGGGTACAAGTTCGGTCGAGGAATATGTTGCCATTGCCATTTTCTTGTCTTTGATGGTGGGTGTATTAAAAGTGCTCTTGGGCATTCTTCGTTTGGGATTCTTGACCAATTTTCTATCACATCCTGTGGTAAGTGGATTTACTTCTGCCGCGGCAATAATTATTGGCTTAAATCAAGTAAAGCACGTCTTAGGGGTAAATATTCCCAGTAGCAAATACTTGATAGAACTTATTTCTAACATTAGTGCGCAAGTTTCTGCGACGCATGTATTTAGCCTAATTGTAGGAGCCTCAGGCATTGCCCTTTTGTTTGCACTGAAAAAATGGGCTGCAAAACTTCCTGGAGCACTCATATTAGTGGTCCTCGGAATTTTGGCGAGTTATTTATTTCAACTCGAGCAACTAGGCGTAAAAGTAGTAGGTGAGGTTCCAGGAGGATTTCCCGCTTTCCGCAATCCATGGATATCCACGGAAATGCTCTACAAATTGCTACCAGCGGCTTTAACCATTTCCTTGGTTAGTTACATTGAGTCAATGGCCGTCGCTACGGCCATCCGTAACAAACACCGCGATTATAAGATTTGGCCCAATCAGGAATTGCTGGCATTGGGTTGCGCCAATATCGCTGGTTCTTTTTTTCAATCATATCCTACAACAGGAGGATTTTCGCGCTCGGCAGTGAACGATGATTCAGGAGCGAAGACCGCTTTAGCGGGAGTTTTTGCTGCCGTTCTTGTAGCAATATCACTGTTATTTTTGACGGATCTTTTTTACTTTCTACCAAAGGCAATTTTGGGTTCCATTATTTTGGTGGCGGTAAGTCGCTTATTTAGTTGGAGTGATTTTGTGCACCTTTGGCATACGGACCGCAGAGATTTTCTCATGAGTATTGCCACCTTTTTTGCCACCTTGTTTTTCGGGATTGAACCTGGAATTGGGGTCGGAATTATATTATCTGCCGCTACAGTGATTTACGAAAGTGCGAAGCCACATATTGCCGTAACAGGTCAACTTCCTGGAACACCGCACTATCGAAATATTCAAAGATTCCCTCAAGCAGAACTTCGTGATGATGTGCTGGTGTTTCGCTTCGATTCGCAATTGTATTTTGCCAACGCCAATTTCTTTAAAGAAAAGGTAGAAGAAATGGTTGCGGAAAAAGGAGAGGCATTGCGATTGGTGGTTTTAAATGCCGTAAGTGTAAATGGAATGGACTCAACTGGCGCTGATGCCTTGCGAGAAATTTTGGAACAACTCAGTCAAAAAGGAATTGCATTTTACATTGCTGGGGTAATTGAGCCCGTGATGGAGGTTTTAGAAAAAACGGAAATTGACAAGTTGCTGGGAGAAGATAAACTCTTTCTACATCCCAATGATGCTATTGAGTTTTTTGATCGAATAAATTCGTTAGAGGTTTGACATAGAAACCTTACAAGATATCTTCAATATTAATGATTAAAGGAATAAAATTAGCTGCCATAGTTTTACTTTTTGCTGCGATTCTTATTGCTTTCTTTTTATTCTTTGGCTTTTATGCTATGGAGATTGAAGATCATTTCGGTAATCATCAAGAAATTTTTTACCGATCTAGAAACGGGGATGTGATTGTGCAAGAAAATAGCAAGGACTTTGGAGTTGTGCAGAAGTCATGGACGCGTTTAACTTTATGGACTAACGAAAAAGATTCATTAGGTCTTTATCACTTTATAGGCGATTCACAGGAAATGGAGTCAGTGAAAATATATCGTTCAAGAGATAGTGCAATTGATTTTAAAGAAAAGTCTTACAAGGAGATTCAAGCCATGATTCAACACGAAATAATTTATTTAGTTGATATTAAGTAATAAATAAGAAGAAATGCTTGATTTTCAAAGAGAGTTTCTGACGGAAAAAATCTATTTACGTCCATTAAGAATAAGTGATTTTGAGGAGATGTTCAATTTAACACAAGTTCCAGATATGTGGATTTACTTTACTTCGGATTTATCGAAGGAAAAAGAATTGAAAATTTGGATAGAGAAGGGAATTAAAGATGATAGCCGTTTGGCTTTAAGCGTGATAGACAGAAGTTCGGGAGTTCTTATGGGATCTACGAGTATCGCTAATTATTCAATACGCGATAAACGTGCGGAAATAGGATGGACTTGGATGGGGAAGACTTTTCAAGGAACAGGGCATAACGCTAAGGTGAAGGGTGTTTTATTAAAGTACCTTTTTGAGGA
>CALFBW010000228.1 GCA_937951415.1 uncultured Chitinophagales bacterium
TCCGTTGGCGCGTAAGAGCAAATCCACCTTTTCTGAAACTGGAACCTCCATGGCATTCCGAACAATTGGCGTTTTCCAACTGACTTCTCCATGAGATTTTACAGGAGCCAAAACCACCGGATTTGTTTGAATCTTCGAATTGGCCTTAGCAATAGCAGTCGCCTGTTTGGCTGCTTTCATTATGCTATCAGAATCCAAAGAACTCGTTGCAGCAAATCCCCAGGTTCCATTCACGATCACGCGAATACCTGCTCCCAAGGATTCGGTATTCACAATATTCTGCACTTGATTTTCCCTCGTAAAAACATATTGGTTTAGGTAGCGTCCTATTCTAATGTCGGCGTAAGTAGCTCCAGCTCCTTTCGCTGTATTCAAGGCAACATCCGCCAAGCGTCGCTTTACCGCAACATCAATGGATGATAGCATCGCTTCGGGAGCAATCGGATTCCCAATAAGAGGAACCGTAAGCATTGTCCCACCGATGCCCATACCAGCTAGTTGCAGAAATTTCCTGCGTTCCATGCTATTCTTCATAGTCGGTGATTATTCATTTGCCTACAAGATAAGAGAATGGTAGAGCTTTTGGAAAGGATTGAGGAAGGACGAGCTGCTTTTTAGATTTATTAACGCATTGATAAGCAGCAAATAGAATCTTTAAAGGGCTTATCAGCTTTTGCTTTGAAACTGTCTTTCAAATGAATGCTTACTACAAATACAGAAGATTGCTGTATCTTAGGATGAAAGCAAGTGTTCTTCTAATTTCTTAATTCGCCATTATGAGAAGTAATAAATACCTGTTCAAAACTGTATTTCTCTTTGTTTTATTTATTCAACTATCTGCGCAGAATAAATCCAACTCGTTATTTGATCAGTTGGTGGAATTAAACGCCTATTGGGCAGAGCAGCCAATAAAGAAGGATCTTCAAATGCTTCCCGCCGCTGCGATGCAATGGGAAGAACGTATTCAATTGCACCTACAATTGGTAGAAGAGAATTTAAGAAGTAAATCAAACGATCATCTCAGCAAAAATCAACAAAAGAATAGAAAGAAAAACTTAGACATTCTTCGGGAGTATTGGAAGGAGGGTGTATTTCCGAAAAACACCAAGCATCCCAACGAGATTGTTCCCTATTTTATTGATGAATTCAATACAGCTTGCGCAGTTGGACATTTGCTACGGGAAACAGACGGTCAAGATTTGGCGGAGAACATTAGAGCATCTCAGAATAATGCTTACTTGCGAGAAATGCCTTTACACGATTTAAGTAAATGGGCGGAACCTAACGGTTTTTTATTAGAAGAATTGATGTGGATTCAGCCCGGTTACCTGGGTGTATCGGCGGAAATAACCAAGGCAGACTGTGGGGAAAGTAATGGATCGATTAATGTAGATATTGGCTACATAACTTCGGAATACGATGAGACAGATTTCGTCTACAAGTGGTCTCTTATTTTAGGCGATTCTATCATTGTTCTTACTGCAAACGATCTATTGATAGAGAATATCGGGGCAGGCCACTACAAATTAGAAATACTGATGTTCGAAGAGGATTTTTCTGAGATTTATGCAAAAAAACATTTCTTTCTTGAGAATTATGAGCTCGAAGAAGGACCTTTTACATATACTTGGTTAACGCCTAGCGGCAGCTATTTAGGATCAGGTGAAGATATCGAGACCATTATCCCACTTCCTCAACCATACTCATTGTCCGGCTATTATTGTACTTTCCCGCAAGCACAAAGAGTAATTCGAAAAAAGATAGACAGTAATGGTTGTATCAATTTTGAAGAAAAGAGTAGACCAGAAAGAGTTAATACTCCCTATATATGGAGGGATGATAAACGGCTTATTCACGCATCTTGTGGAGAGAACAATGGAGCAATATTCCCATTTATTTCTGAAGGAACTGGCTTTTACGAATACTTGTGGGAAAACGGGGATACGGATTTAAACAGAATGAATCTCTCAAAAGGCAAATACACACTCAAGGTTACTGATTCAGCGGGTCAAATCGACGAGAAAGATTTTTACATAAAAGAGCATTGCTCGCTTAATGACTGTTCAAATAAGATAAAGTATCAAATTACTGGATGTGAGTCTCCTGATTCTTTATTGTGCGATACTGTCAAGCAACTCCTCAGCTTTCAACCATATGAGACAGTCGATTCCACGGTTATGGACTTTTTCTGGGACTTTGGAAATGGAATAACCAGCAATGCCCATTCACCTTCCAATATTCCCTTCGTTGTAAAAACCAACAATGAAAATCTTGATACTATTTACCGGGTTTGCTTAATTATAAACGATCAAGACAATTGCAGCTATGAAACCTGTACCGAAATCAGTTACCTTCCTACGCAATGTACATCATGTTCTTGTGTTGAAAACCCTTGGTTGCAATATCCGTGTTCTAATTCAACTGTTCTTCACTACAAGCCGTATTTTGTCTTCGGAAACATTATTGTCACTTCACCTGAAAACCTATACTACTTCTCTACCAACGGATCGCTTTATTGCCCCTTAATCAAAGATGATGTAGACTTTGGAGTAAACATTAGACGTCGTAATCAAAACACGGAAATAAGCCAATTCTTTTATGATTTTGAGTTAATTTATTC
>CALFBW010000229.1 GCA_937951415.1 uncultured Chitinophagales bacterium
ATTTTCTTTTGATTGCCCAAAGTATCAACGGTTTCGCTCATCATATTTTTACCACAAGCAGAACCTGCTCCGTGTGCTGGATAAACGATGACTTCATCAGGTAGGGGCATGATTTTATCGCGCAAACTATCGTAACTATAGCCTGCCAAATCTTCCATCGTTAGTTCGTCCGATTTTTGCGCTAAATCAGGTCTGCCAACATCGCCTAAGAATAGTGTATCGCCGGTAAAAATAGCGTGTTCTTTTCCTGTCTCATCCAAAAGTAAATAGGTTGTACTTTCCATAGTATGCCCAGGCGTATGCAGTGCTTTTATCTTTAGGTCTCCAATTTCGAAAATTTCACCATCTTGAGCAATATGCGCTTCAAAGCTTGGCTTGGCATTGGGGCCGTATATAATTGGGGCTTTGGTTTTTTCAGCCAATGTCAAATGACCGCTCACAAAGTCAGCGTGAAAATGGGTTTCAAAGATATACTTAATCGTAACGCCATCTTTTTTTGCCTTTTTCAAATAGGGATTTACCTCCCGAAGCGGATCAATAATGACTGCTTCGCCTTTGCTTGAAATGTAATAAGCTCCTTGAGCCAAACAGCCTGTATAAATTTGCTCAACGTTCATTTTTAATTGTTTTATTATATGTTAAATTCCATGAAAAATATAAAAATGGCCATTGCAATGATAAAATAGCCAAAGCCTTTTTTTAATTTTTGTCCATCAATAAATTGACCCGTATAGACTCCTATGAAAATGCCAATTACAGTAATACCAGTAAAAAAAGAAAGGAAAAGCCAATCAACTTTCATCGTCAGAGCATCTCCGAGTAAAAAGCCTAATATCGATTTAAATGCAATAATTATTAAAGAAGTGCCAATGGCTTTTTTGATTTCCAAGTTAGCGAATACCACTAATGCTGGAATAATTAAAAATCCACCACCAGCGCCCACAAAACCTGTTATTGCTCCCACTATCAAGCCTTCGCCTAAAATTAAAGGGTAATTATATTTGACGACACCGCTTCCTCCCTGTCTCTCCTTACTGGATAACATAGAATAGGCAGCCCAAAGCATTAAGAGCGCGAAGAGCCCAAACATCGCCATTCTTCGAGTAAAGGCAAAGTCTTGAATATCGAATAATACGGCAGGCAATTCGGGAATAACATAATGCCGAACTAGCCAAACACCTATAACCGCCGGAAGACCAAAAGTGATAGCCGTTCGCCAATCAACTTGTTTATTTTGATGTTGTTTTATGCCACCCACTAAAGCCCCGACACCCACGATAAATAGAGAATAGGCAGTAGCCACCTTTTCATCTAAAAGAAATAGGTAAGCTAAAACAGGAACTGCTAAGATAGAGCCGCCACCGCCAATCAGCCCTAAAGTCACACCAATAATCAATGCCATGATATATCCTAGAATCTCCATAATGCAATCTTATATCATTTGATAATTTGTTCAATTATTATTGCAAAAAAATTAAATCAAATCACAGTTTTCCATGCAATCGAATATATTCAGTATATACCTATCTGCAATGCTGTAAAACACCTGCTTTCCTTTCTTTTCGGAAACTAAAATGCCGTTGTCTTTCATTTTTGCCAAATGGTGAGACATCATTGAACTTTCACAAGAAGCACCAATTCTTTGGCAAATAGTGGAAACATCTAATGGTTCTTCTGCTTCCAGTACCTCTAGTATTTCAAGCTTGACCGGGTGAGCAATCGTCTTTAGAATCTTTGCCACTTTTTGTAATGTGACGGCTGAGAATTGCCTTTTAGTTTGCTTCATGATGCAAATATACGAACATTTTAGCAAATGTTCAAGTAAGAGCAATGATCGAGCGGAGAAAAATGCGTATCTGTCTATTCTAGCTAAACGAAGAAAGGGGCATAACTTTAGAAATGTTAGAAGGAAAAGCAGAATGGGTATCATGGAGGAAATCTATCAGCAGGTCCCACACGAAGCGGTGAATGTATTCGTGTTTTTCGAAGAAATCTATTTGTGAGAGCCCAGCAAGACAAGAGCTTCAAGACCTACTGTCTTTGCGGAAAGCTCCATGAATCTAGTACCTTGGTAGAAGCTTATCTGCGCAGCTCTCATGTGTCGGAGAGAGCTGCAGAGAAGTTGATTAGAAGTTGATTGATGACATGCGACTTATTGGAATTTCTTGAAAGTCAAAGAGAGCATTTGATGGTGGAACTGTGTGCTGAAATTTAAATAAACGTTTTGAAGTATCAGTCGCCGATTGTTTATTTATATTTGAATATCAGTTTTTGCCTTTGCGATCAGCTTATTTGGTTCTCCTGTGATTTGGTAATTCTGGTACCTTTGCTCAATAGTTTTATGCTTTTTTTAAAAAAAATATATTCATAAATCGTCGAATGAGAAAGAAGATAGCGAGCTATGAAATCAGCTCTGATCCTAAAGTTTTGCACGAGCTCAATTGCATTACCCCTGAATTGGAAAAGGAACTACCTCGGTACCACGAGGTAACTATGGAAGGAAAAAGATCGGGTGTATCGATCTTACTGGATGCGATTGAAAAACATCCCGATTGTCCTCCCTTAAAAAACTACTTATCTGTCCTTTATGGACAGCTCAATGAGCCGCAGAAGATGTATGAG